>JAEZDW010000054.1 GCA_023417955.1 Bacteroidota bacterium | reverse complement strand
CTCAAGCACAGAGTAATACAAATCTCCGCCACCGTTCAACATGAGTTTTCCAATGTTCACGCTCGCGAAAACACTTGTTCCGTATGCGTCTTCAGTACCGATGTTGTAGTACGTGGTACGGATTGCTGCCGGGTTTTCTTCATCGCTTTCCTGCAGGCTCTGGATAGCATCGTTGCTTGTGCGCACGAATGCTGTGAAGTTCAGTGAGGTGCCCTTAATGAAGGTACTGTAACCCAGTTCAAAATTGTCGGTATACTCCGGATCAAGCCCCGGATTTCCAACGGTGTAATTCAGACCGCCGGCCTGGTATTGCCTGTTAGGATTCAGGAACCGGATTGAAGGACGCTGAATCCTTCTGTTGTACGATGCTTTGACAGTTTTGCCATTCTTAAAGCGTTTGGCCACGTTTACGCTGGGCACAAGTACGCCGTATGAAGGAATGTCCACGTCCTGACGACCTTCCTCAAGCGACTCTTTGAATGCATCGATCGTAGTGTATTCGTAGCGGGATCCCGCCTTGATGCTGTATCCACTGTTAAAGTTTACGGTATAGGTAAGGTAACCTGCCCATACATTCTGATCGTAGTTCAGATTGTTGCGGCCCGTATTTCCTCCTGTTACATCACTGTAGACTTTTCGCATGATGTCTTTCGCGCCGATCTCGAAGATTTGCTTGTCGCCAATAGGGGCGACGTAATCTGCCTGGAGCGTTACTTCCTGGTTGTAGCTGTCATTCTCGTTCGACAGATCGAGCGGTATCGGAGACGTTGAACTGAGAATGTTGTTTTCAAAGAAAGAATAGTTGTTATTCCTGCCGAATTGTCCCTGGAAACTGAGTTCCTTGCCCTTTTTGTCATACAGGTGAGTGTATGTCAATGTTGCATCAACGGAGTTCGAACGGCTGCGATTTTCGCTTTCTGACAACGTAGACGACAGCAGGTCTCCGTCCGGATCAAATGACTGAAGGAGATAATCATCCTGGAAGCGATTAAATCTCCGGATGCCGAAACGTACCGACGAAGCAATGAAGTTCTTTTCGTTGATATCATAATCCCAGCCAAGTGTATAGTTGCCGAACATGTTACGATTATTGGTATTGGCACTCTGCACTGTGGTTTGTGCTCCGGTTACAGTTGTGTTCGAGAAATTACCGGTGGTGTTATAGCCGGTACGACCCCAACCACCCAAAGAAAATCCCATCTTTCCCCGACGGAAGTTTCCGTTCAGTCCGAGGTTGGACCCGCGTAATCCGACACCGGCGTCTACGCCAAGGGTGAGCCCTTCAATTTTGTTCTTCTTAGTGATGATGTTGATGATACCAGCTGATCCTTCAGCATCGTATTTCGCCGACGGGCTGGTAATAACCTCAACCGTTTTGATTTCGTCAGCCGGAATTTGTTTTAAGGCATCAGCAATGCTGCTTGCAATGATTGTTGATGGCTTGTTATTGATCAACACCTGAATGTTCTGGTTACCGCGCAGGGATACGTTCCCATCGAGATCCACAGTCAGCATGGGCACACGGCGCAATACATCAGATGCGTCACCACCTTTCGTGGTAGCGTCACTTTCCGCATTGTAAATCGTACGGTCTACTTTTTCTTCGATAAGTGCTTTCTGCGCTTCAACAGTAACTTCCTTAAGGATTTCGGCAGTAACGCCAATAGAGATTGTGCCGAGATTTATATCGTTGTTTTTTTCCGGAATAGATACGTTAACTGATTTTGACTGATATCCGATAAATGAAACGACAACGGTGTATTCACCCGGCGGGATATTCTTAATCGTGAATTTTCCTTTGTCATCGCAGACTGCTCCGTTCACAGGCTGATCGGAACCCTTCTTCATCAACGCCACAGTGGCGTACTCGACCGGACTTCCGGAAGTCGAGTCAACGACAGCGCCGGATATTTTTCCATCCGACAGTTCCGGCGTGTTCATGGCAACACCGGTCAGGCTGGCCATCAAAATCGCGACGAACGCGTAAATTATTCTCATAGTAATGGACTGATTGTAGTTCTGCTTTGTGGGCACTCCCCCGCTATTCACATGTTTGAACGGCAAAAGAACATAATTGTTAGCGATCACACAGAGTGATTCGATTGTTACTGTAAATCCCTCGACGGTTGCGGACGATTTTCGACCGTTCCGATTGATGAAGCCAGGTGTCTGGTTTGTCGATGAAAAGTGATGAACGGCCGAAAACCACATATGAGATGTAAGATCGGCGTACACAAACCCTATCTTTCGGCCGAATTCCCTCTGAAACATGGCGTCATTCATAGACCGCAGCAAGAATATTTGGTTACACGTTTCCTTCTGGTGCGTGTACCTGTCATTTAACCTTTACCAGGCTACCGTCTTTACGCGCCGTTTTGAATCGTTTGACTGGGGCAAAGGTATTTCCATTCTGATCGGGCACTTTGTCCTGATGTTGTTCATTGCGTACTTCAACTATTCTTACCTCCTGCCGCGGTTTCAGCAACACAAGAGCTGGCTACGGTATATCCTGCATTTCCTGGGCCCCTTCGTGATCGTCATCGTCGCGCGTGTCTATTGGCAACGGTTCATTATCGACGGCCTTACCCACCAGGACAGATTTGCCTATTCCACGATGTTTATCGTTCAGTCGGTAGTTATCACGCTTTTCATAGCAATTTTCATTGGATTTCTACGATTCGTGAGTGACTGGTTCGAATTTCAGGCAACGAAGAAGGAAATCGAAACTGAAAGCCTTACCGCCGAGTTGAGTTTCCTGAAGGCACAGATTAATCCGCATTTTCTGTTTAATACCCTCAACAACCTCTACTACCTGGCGTATTCGAAATCGCCCAACACGACCGAAGTGATCGCGAAATTGTCGCACGTGATGCGCTACATGATTCATGATTCGAACCATCCGCTGGTTCCGCTTGCAAAAGAAATCGAGTACATTGAAAACTATATTTCGCTTGAGCGCCTCCGGCTTAATGATCAGACGACGATCAATCTTAATATTCAGGGTGAAACCGAAAAGGTGCAGGTTGCACCCTTAATCCTGATCACGTTTCTGGAAAATGCATTCAAGCACGGTATCACAAAAACCAATGCGGCCGCGTGGGTGAACATATTGATCCAGGCAGACGACGAAGAATTGGTTTTTGTAGTGGAAAACAGCAAAAGCAACGGTACGGAAAAAGCGGAAAAGTCAGGTATCGGACTGGCTAATGTAAAACGTCGACTTGCATTGTTGTATCCCGGCCGGCACGAACTTCGGGTGGAAGATGAACCCGAGAGGTATTATATTGAACTTAAACTCCGGTTGAACCGGCAGCCATGATAACTTGCCTGATTGTTGAAGACGAGCCTCTTGCACGAAACCTGCTTACCGAGTATGTTCAGAAGGTGCCATACCTGAAACTCATCCAGGCGTCTTCAAATCCACTCGCTGCCCTGGAGATTTTGCGCAAAGAACCGGTAGACTTGCTTTTTCTGGACATTCAAATGCCGGAATTAACGGGAATTTCCCTGCTTAAAACGCTTCAGAAAAAACCATTTGTCGTCCTGACAACGGCTTATTCCCAATACGCGCTTGAGGGCTATGAACTTGACGTGGTCGACTATCTGCTTAAACCAATCACCTTCGAACGTTTTCTGAAAGCTGTCGAAAAGGTAAACCAACGTCTTGGGTCGCCCGAAAAGATACCCGTAGATTCAAAGAAGGAGGAGCAAACCTATGTGTTTGTCAAAGACGGCACCCGCCTGGTCAAGGTGGCTTTTGACAACATCTTGTTTGTCGAAGGCATGAAGGACTACGTCACGATTCACATGCGGGGCCAGAAAATCACAACGCTCCAGCGTCTTAAGGTACTCGAAGACCAATTGCCGGCCAACAAGTTTATTCGGGTGCATCATTCCTACATCGTGGCTATCGAGGCAATCGACGCTGTCCACAAAGGGGAAATCAGGATCGGCAATGAACACATCCCTATCAGCGAAAGCTACAGAAAGGCGTTCCGGGAATTCATTGAAAGCAGGCAGATGGGAGGCTAGTCTTTTTTTCGTCTTCTGTCAGGCTTTGCTTGAATGAAAATTAAATCTATTTTTGGCCGTCATTTCAAGGGGGATTAGCTCAGCTGGCTAGAGCGCTTCCATGGCATGGAAGAGGTCATCGGTTCGACTCCGATATTCTCCACGTTCGCCCCGATTGCTATCGGGAGCGATTCCTCCACAGTGGGGAGAATCAGTACCTGGTTTTAACATCAAAAAAGGATATGTCATAGACGTATCCTTTTGTTTTTTTGGCTGGTTGGTGAAGGTTGTTTTTAAAAATGTAGTACATTCCTTCAAACAAAGACCGCATATGAAAAACACATTGTTAGCCTGTCTGGCGTTCCTTGTAATTATTTGCATCCAGGTGAATGCACAAACCCTCAACAAATTATGGGAAGTCACGGGGCTCGAAGCGCCGGAGTCTGTCATTTTTGATGAGAAACAAGACATGTATTACGTAGCCAACGTCACGGGCGATCCGACACAGAAGGACGGCAGCGGCTTCATTTCACAAATCGATAAGAACGGAAAAGTTGTAAACCAGAAATGGATTACCGGGCTGGATGCGCCCAAAGGCATGGGAATCCACAACGGCAAGCTCTACGTGTCGGATATTGATCAGGTTGCTGTGATCAATATTTCCACCGGCAACATTGAGAAAAAGTATTCAGCGCCCGGAGCGACGTTCCTTAACGACCTGGCGATTGCAGGTAACGGAGACGTTTATGTTTCCGACACGTTCATAAACGCGATCTACAAAATCAGCGGCGATAAAATCGAACAGTGGCTGGCAGACGAAAAGCTTGACTTTCCCAACGGACTATTCGCGAAGGGTAACGAAATCTTCGTCGCAAGCTGGGGCCAGGTGGCCAGCGACGAGACACCAAATGCGGTGAAAGGGAAGCTATTCAAGATATCACTAAAGGATAGGAAGATAACCGAAATCTCATCGCCGTTCGCGAATGGTGATGGACTCGCTGCTTACAAAAACGGCTTCATTGTGTCCGACTGGATTGCAGGAAAAATATTCTTCGTCGATAACAAGGGTAGTCATAAAGAAATTGGTTCGTACAACGCTGGCACTGCTGATCTCGCGCTTGCGGGCAATGTGCTCCTGATACCACAGATGTCTGAAGGAAAGTTGCTTGCGTTTTCCCTTAAATGATCCCAATGCAACGACGAGTATTCTTTCAAAAGGTAGCCGGGCTAACGGGTGGCCTGCTGCTCGGAAGCAGATTTACTCGCGGAGGTTCTCAACCTTTGACCGTGATGACTGTTGATGGGCCGCTTGATGCAACCCAAATGGGAATAACCCTCGTCCACGAACACATCCTGGTGGATTTTATTGGTGCAGCTAAAATCAACCCGTCGCGTTGGAATCATGACGACGTGATGTACATAATGCTGCCGTACTTACAACAATTCCGGGCGTCGGGTGGCAATACGTTTGTCGATTGTACACCAAATTATCTCGGTCGCGACGTTGCGCTCCTCCGGAAACTTGGCAAAGAAGCGGGAATTAACATTATTACCAATACAGGATATTATGGGGGTTCTGATCATAAGTTTCTGCCTGAACACGCGTCCACCGAATCCCCGTCGCAGCTTGCGAACCGTTGGTTTGCCGAATGGGAGAACGGTATCGACGGTACAGGTATTAAGCCTGGGTTTATCAAGATCAGTGTAAATCCCGGCAAGCTTTCGGATGTATCACGTAAACTGATTGAGGCAGCGTCAATCACTCATAAACGGACAGGCCTTACAATCGCTTCTCATACAGGTGCGTTCATCCCGGCGCTGGAGCAGGTCCAGCTACTTGAAGAACAAGGTGTGTTGCCCGAAGCATTCATCTGGGTGCATGCTCAGACTGAAAAGGATATGTCGCTGCATGAACGAATCGCCAGACTCGGTGCGTGGGTCAGTCTCGACGGATTAAACGACAACAACGTTGTGAGCTATGCTGATATGCTGACAGTCATGCGCAGGCGCGACTGCCTGCACCGAACACTCGTGTCGCACGATGCCGGATGGTATGATCCTGCGAAGGAAGAGGGCGGCGAGGTTAGGGGATACATGACGCTGTTGAAGAAATTATTACCTGAATTAAGAAAGCGTGGATTCGGACAACGTGATATTGATCAAATCTTACGAATCAATCCGCAGGAAGCGCTCGCAATTCGTGTGAGATTGACATAAAAAAAAGTGGCGGTTCATCTCCGCCACTTTTCTTTCAAGATTATTTGCCTCCCGGAGGGCAATGCTCCTTAAGATATTTCGTGTAAAGCGTCGCGAGGTGCATAAATGTGCCTTCTCCCTCGGCCATACCATGCGAACGGTTTGGATAGGCCATGTACTGGAATTGCTTATTGTGTTTAACCAGTTCATTCACCAGCATTTCTGCATTTTGGAAATGAACATTATCATCACCCGTGCCGTGAATCAAAAGCAGGTTACCTGACAGGTTACGCGCATGTGTAATCGGTGATCCTTTGATAAAATCCTGCATGTTCTCCTGAGGAAGCCCCATGTAACGCTCCTGATAAATATTGTCGTATGTAAGCTGGTTTGATACTGCGGCGATAGCAATACCCGTCTTATAGATTTCGGGGTAACGGAACATCAGGTTAAGTGTCGCAGACCCGCCGCCACTCCATCCCCATACCGCTATGCGTTCGGGATCCACAAATGGCCATTTCAGGATTTCTTTTGCTGCCTTTGCCTGGTCGTCAATGTTGATTTGACCAACTTTGCGGTAAATTGATTTTCTGAATTCGCGGCCCTTTGGCGAAGGCGTCCCGCGATTATCAATTGAAATGTAGATGTAACCGTCCTGGCGCATGTCGCCAGCGTACAGGAAATTCTGTGAAGAGCCATAAGAGTCCGTTACGTTTTGTCCCCATGGTTCGGTGTAAACATAAAAAACAACCGGATATTTCTTGGATGCGTCGAAGTTTGCAGGCTTCACCATCCAGCCGTCGAGTTCGACGCCGTCATCAATTTTGACTTTGAAAAACTCTGTGTAAGAATCCTCTTTAGCAGAAGTGAGTTTTTTCGCAATGCTTTCGTCTTCTTTCAGAGCGGTGTGCTTCGGAAGGCTTATCGTTTCTGTAAGAGGCTTGGTCGAGGTGTTTGAGAATGTATGACGTGCGTACTTCGCGTTAGGCGATATAGCGTAATTGTGTGTGCCTTTTTGATTTTGAGGTGTGAGCAATTCAGGCTTACCCTTACCGTTCAGTTTGATTCGATACAGATACTTCTGCGTTGCGTTGTCCGGTGAAGCGAGGTAGTACAGGTAGCCCCCCTTTTCGTCGATCGAGCGCACTGAGATCACATCAAAGTTCCCGGGAGTCACAAGCGTTTCGTTTTTGCCATCACTGCTGATGCGATACGCGTGACGCCATCCGTCTTTTTCACTTTCCCAGAGGAATTCTTTACCACCTGCGAGCCAGTTAAAGGTGTGGCGGAAGTCGACCGAGTAAGCATTTTCTGCGCTTGATGGCGTGTACACGTCTACCCACGCTGAGTCCTCTTCTCTGAAGATATTTGAAGCAGCACCAGTCTGTGCGTTTGCGCGATAGATAATACTGACATTCTGCTTGCGATTAAGTTGTTGCAGTAAAACCTCATTCGTGTTCGGGACGTATTCCGCGCGGACGATATAGTGCTCACGCGGATCACCGGGAATATTCAGCCAGGTGGTCTTGGCAGACGTAATATCGGCAACGCCAAGCCTGCACGCTGAGGGCTGTTCGCCAACTTTCGGGTATTCGACCGGAATGACTTTCGAATAGACTGAATCGGTATTGTTGATCATGTAGAAGTCGCGTGTAGGACGGGCGTCGATCTGCCAGAACAAAACCGACTTGCTGTCGGGGCTCCAGCGAATACCATCGCGGCAGGCAAACTCTTCTTCATATACCCAATCAAAAGTGCCGTTGATAAATTTGCGCGTACCATCGGTTGTAAGTGGTGTGATGGTGTTGGTGCTGAGGTCTTCCACGAACACGTTGTATTCGCTTACGTATGCCACTTTTGTTCCGTCAGGTGAAAACTTCGCGAACATGAGGGAGGCATCAGGACGACCATGGCCGAGTCTCTTTAGTTGGTTGGTCTTGAGATCGAGTACCCAGTAGTTACCACGCGTGTTGATACGCCATACGCGGGTCGCATTGGTATAAACCAACAACTTGCCGGAATCGTCCGAAAAGTGAAAGAGGTTCACCTTCAATGGCGCTGACTGCCCGGAAGGTGTAAGCTGTTGTTTCGTGACGAGAACTTTGCGTGAATCAGCAGGCAGGGTGTATTGAACGATTTCGTTGTCTTCAACGCGGTAATACGCGTTCCCATCCTTTGTCCAACGTATGCTGCCCTGGGGTTGGGCCATTGCCGGAAGCAGAATTACAAGAAATAGCAAAAGGAAAATGAATCCTTTGAGGCGGTTAATGGTTATCATGGCTGTACTTTAAACAATAAACTGAGGGTGCAAATCTAACACGCCCGGCCGGAATTTGTTAGGCCCGTCGTTTTCTAATTTAAATGGCGTACCTTTGCGACTTAATCATACGGGCTGATGGTAAACGCAATTAATTTGTCAAGCCCCTTAATCATCTAAAATACATGAAATCTTTTGAAACCCTTGGTCTCTCCAGGGGATTGGTCGAATCGGTTCAACAGATCGGCTTTGAAGTCCCGACCCCCATTCAGGAGCAGGCAATTCCTATCTTATTGACTGGAAACCGCGATTTTGTAGGCCTGGCTCAAACAGGCACAGGGAAAACTGCTGCCTTCGGCCTTCCGCTCCTTGAACTTGTTGACGACAGTAAACCACAAACCCAGGCACTTGTTCTGGCGCCCACACGCGAGCTGGGACTGCAGATCGCAAGCGACCTGGAAAATTTTAGTGAGAAATTCAAGGCATTTAATATCGTTGCCGTTTATGGTGGCGCCAGTATCAGTGAGCAAATCCGTAAAGTGAAAAAAGGTGCGCAAATCATCGTTGCCACACCCGGACGTCTCATTGACCTTATTGACCGTAAGGCCATCAACCTCGCATCCATAAAGTATGTGGTTCTTGACGAGGCAGACGAGATGCTCAACATGGGATTCAAGGAAGACCTCGATAAAATTCTGTCTTTTACCCCTGATGACAAGAATACGTGGTTGTTTTCCGCCACGATGCCAAAGGAAGTACGGGCGATCATGAAGAATTACATGAGTGACCCGCACGAACTCAGCGTCGGCGAAAAGAATACCGGTAATGCAAACATCGATCATTTCTACGTGCTCGTGCAGGAGAAGGATCGTTTTCCGGGACTTAAACGAATTCTGGATTTCAATCCCGATATCTTCGGATTGATTTTCTGCAGAACCAGGATCGATACGCAACGTGTTGCCGAAATGCTAATCAAGGATGGCTACAACGCCGATTCACTTCACGGCGACCTGACTCAACAGCAACGCGACCGTGTGATGATGAAGTTTCGTGAGCGTTCCCTTCAGATCCTCGTAGCTACAGATGTGGCTGCCCGCGGAATTGATGTTGATGACATCACGCACGTCATTCACATGAACATCCCTGATGAAATGGAGTTTTACACCCATCGAAGCGGAAGAACTGCAAGGGCAGGGAAGAAGGGCGTTTCAATAGCGATGATCACAAAGAAGGAGCTTGGAAAGGTTAAGCAAATTGAAAAGACACTCAAGTCTTCCTTTACACGAATGATGATCCCCACCGGACCGGACGTATGTCAGAAGCAACTGCTATCGCTGATGCACAAAGTTCGCGAGGTGAAAGTAAATGAAGCTGAAATCGGAGAATTCCTGCCGCAGGTCTTTGAGGAGTTCAAAGATCTTTCGAAGGAGGATCTCATCAAGCGATTTGCTTCACTTGAGTTTAATCGTTTCCTCGATTACTATCGCAATGCACCTGACCTGAATGCGGACGCTACAAGAGCAGCGGGCGGTTCTGAAAGCTACAGATCAGGTACACGTATATTCATCAACGTCGGAAAAATGGACGGTGTCGATGTGTCACGACTTATCGGACTGATCGACGATTATGCCGGTATTTCGAAAAAAGACATCGGCAGAATCGATCTTAAAGGCGCGTACTCTTTCTTTGAAGTCGATCCCTCCCGGGCTGAAGATGCTTTAAAGGGACTTAGCGGTATAACCTATAAAGGAAGACAGATACGCGTTGAGGTTACGGAGAAGCGCGAATCAGATTCCAAACCCAAAACCAAACGTCGCGAACCCAGGAGTAAGGCACCTGCGCGTGGGAACAGACACACAAGAGAGAAAGCCTCGCGTGCACGCAAGTGGCGTTAGCCATTTCACTGCACCGAGTGGCACTAGCCTTTCCGTTGTACCGGCGTGATCGTAAACCGAAGCAGTTCCGTGTGCCGCAGAACGACCACGTCAATCATTTGAATTACATCTCGACGACTTAGTTCACGGAAAAGCTCATGCGTAGTGGTAACGCTCTTGTTGTTGAACGATACAATGATATCGCCTTCCATAAGCTGGGACCGGGACGCAGGTGAGTCTTCTTCAATCTTCGTGATGAACAATCCTTTTTGATTGGGCAGATTGTGATGTTGCCGGATTTTCCGGTTAACCGACACTTCCTGCAACATAATCCCAAGGTATGCCTTAAAGACTGTTCCGTCTCTCAGAAGCTGACCTGCAATTTCTTTGGCTGTATCAATGTCCACAGAAAAACTCAAACCCTGCGCGCCCTGAATGATCGCCGTGTTGACACCGATGACTTCGCCGTCAGTGTTGATCATTGGTCCACCCGAGTTGCCAGGGTTAAGCGCTGCATCCGACTGAATGACATTGTCAACCAGCCTTCCGGATTGTGTGCGTAAGTTCTGCCGAGTGCACTTACAACGCCCGTTGTAACCGTGTGCTGGTATCCGTAGGGGTTTCCGATGGCAATGACAAACTGCCCGATCCGTATATCCGATGCGTTGCCAAGCCGTGCGACCGAATATCCTTCAGTATAGATTTTCCGGATCGCAAGATCCGTATCAGGATCCTTGCCCACTAAAAAGCCCTCGATCTCATTTTCATTGAGAAGGCTTACCATTATTTTTTCAGCTCCGTCGACAACATGACTGTTTGTGAACAAAAGACCGTCAGTTGAGAAGATAAAACCTGATCCCGAGCCGCCCGGTCTGAGGTGGCCGTCTTTTCCTTTTCTGAACACGTTAATCTTTACGACGGCATTCTTTGTCTTATCAACGGCATCGATAATGATTTGAGAGAATGGGTCCATATATGTTTTTGGATCGACGTCCAAAAACAGGTCCAGCAAGACTTTTCGGAAATTTTGCCAGTAGTAGAAAGCATTAGGCAGACAAAACGCTCGCGCGACTTCATTCCTGTCGGGCAGGATGTCAGACTAATTGAGTATGAGATGCCGGATGCAAACCGGCGACGGCACCTTCACCTTGTTGCCGGTGAAGACCGGCATACCGGTTTTGTTGTCGATTCTGAAAATCGTAATCATATCCGAATCCTGATTGGCCACCCAAATGAATTTGCCGCGCCGGTCAACCAGGAAATTACGCGGCGTTTTTCCCATAGTTGACTGCGTGCCGGTAAACTTGATTTTTCCGGTAGGTTCAATCGCAAAAACAGAGAGCACATCCGCGCCACGGTTCGACATATAAAGATATTTTCCCGATGCATCGGTTTGAATTTCAGCGCTTGTGTTGCTCCCACTGAATGATGCGGGCAACGACTTCACGGTATCCTGCATGATAGTCAGCGCGCCGCTGGCGCGATCAATTGAAAATACGCCTACAGTTGAGGTAAGCTCCTCGACGGAGTACGCAACGTTGCCATTTGGATGCAGTGCCAAATGACGCGGCCCTGCACCAGGTGTAACAGACACTTCTGACTTTGCAGCGGGTGAGATTTTTCCATTCGCTGCATCAATGGAGTACGTGTAAATCTTATCAGTTCCGAGATCAGAAACGTAAACGAATTTGTTGTCCTTTGAAATACGCGTGGAATGTATGTGTGGCTTTTCCTGGCGAAACTTGTTTACACTGCTTCCTGAATATTTTTTGGAATCCGACGGTGCGCCTAACGAACCATCCTCAAAGATTGGAAGCACGACGAGGTTCCCTTCATTATAGTTTGAAACGAATGCCCAATCTCCGTCCCAGTCAACGGTGATGTGACAAGGTCCGTCTCCGAAGGAAGAGACGTGGTTTATGAAAGTAAGCTTTCCTGTTTTTGGATCGATGGCGAAAGCAGATGCCGACCCCGAATCTTCGTGTCCTTCGATTCCAGACGAATTCACAGAATAGAGGAACTTCCCGGAAGGATGGACTGCAAGAAACGAGGGACTGTTAAGATCGACAATGGTCTGGATGAGCTTCAGCGTACCTTTCGCACGATTCAGTTCAAAGACGTAAATGCCCTTGCTTTCCCTCACTGAATAGGTGCCGACATAGATAATTTCTTTCTTCGGTTGGCTGAATGCGCATGCCGGAATAAGCAGCGCCAGTAAAACGAATAACTTCTTCATACAGACAGATTGTAAATATACCCGAAATCGGCTCGCAAGTCCAGCCAGCACTTATAATATATTTAGGTTGGGAGCGATTTCCGTGACGATACTGATAAATGTCAGTTAAAAGCAAAACTTTTCCCATACGCCACCATATTTGTAATCGTGTTCTTTGTGTGTTTTGAAACGAGCATTTCTTATACCGGTATTGATTTTTGTTGCGATCAACCTGGCGTTCGGTGTTTTTGCCGGACTTGGAAGGATGGGTGCAACAACTGTTTACCTTACCGGATTTCTGCACCATGGCGCCATTATGGTGGGTGGTTTTCTCGGAACCCTGATTGCTCTGGAGAAAATCATTCCGCTCAAAAACAGGTGGCTTCTGGCCATCCCCCTTACCAGTGCCGCCAGTGTTGTGTTGTTGTGGATGAATCATTTTTTCCCCGGTGTTTCGTTACTGATCATCGCAAGCTTAGGATTATGCGGCATCTTTCTGTTCTACCTCTTCCGACACCGCGAACTGCATTTGTGGCTGATGTTTGCAGGCGGCATTTTCCTCCTGATCGGAAATTGTGTGCTGCTTTCACGTGTACTATACCCATTGGCGCTGCCCTGGTGGATAGCATTTCTGCTTTTCATAATCGTATCGGAGCGACTCGAACTCTCGAAATTCCTCCCAGTCACAAAAACCGATAAGCGTTTGCTGGTTGTGATGCTTGGTGTCTTTGTGGTTGGAATCTTAGTTTCCTTCCACGCATGGGGCAATTATGTGTCCGGGATCGCACTGGTGTGTATCGCAGTATGGTTGATGCGTCACGACGTTATCAGGATAAACCTCGGAAAAAAGGGATTGACTCGGTTCACAGGCGTCGCCTTGCTGTCTGGGTATATTTCACTTCTGTTAACAGGTATATTTTTCATGGCACTTCCTGAGATCGCGTATGCATACGACGCATTTGTTCACATGTTCTTCCTGGGATTTGTCTTTTCGATGATATTCGCCCACGGTCCCATTATTCTTCCAGGTGTTCTCGGTTTGATGGTTAAGCCCTATCATCGCTTTCTTTATGTTCCACTTGTACTTCTGCATGGATCGTTGATGATCAGAATCGGTTCCGATATCAATTTGTTTGACCATTCCTTCCGACTTCCTGCGGGATATCTCAATGCACTTGCAATATTGCTTTACTTTGTAACTCTGGTTACGATCACGATAAAAAGTTTGAGGCATGCAAAGAGCGCTTAGAATTCCGCTCATTTTTCTTGTAATCTCAGCGGGGCTGGGACTTTTACTCCGATGGCAGTTCGTGCATCCATTTGATGGAATTGTGTATGGAAACTGGCTGCATGCACATTCACATGTGATGTTTCTCGGTTGGGTTTTTAACTTTTTGAATCTTGTCTTTGCCCGAGACGCGTTCGGTGAGCTCAAAGGATTTTATCGCCGGATCTTTGTTGTTAATCAAATCCTTATTGTGCTGATGTTGCTCGCGTTTCCTGTCCAGGGATACGGGTTTGTGACTATTCCGTTGTCAATTGCGCATACACTTGCATCAGGCTACTTTTGCTTTCGGTTCATTCGCGAGACACGTGGAACTAACGATGCGTCCATAAGCCTGGCAAAAGTTGCCCTTGTGTTCTTTCTGATCTCGTCAATAGGACCTTTTGCACTCGGGCCAATTATGGCAAATGGCGGTGGAGGAAGTAAGTGGTATTATTTTGCGATTTATTTCTACCTGCATTTTCAATACAATGGGGTCTTCCTTTTTGGATTGCTGTCCGTGTTTGCTGCGATGCTTCAACGCCGCGGAGGTTACAAACAATTCTCCGGTCTGAAGATACCGTTTCAGGCACTTGTTATCGGCGTTGTCCTTACCTATGCTCTTTCCTTGTTATGGGCTCGGCCCCCGTTTATCTGGAACGTGATTGGTTTTGTCGGAGCAATCCTGCAGGTGTACGCACTCGTCGCAATTGGCAATGAAATGATAAAGGCCAAAGCGTTTTCCCATCTCGCGCATACAGCGGGGGGTAGGCTGTTGCTGATGCTCGCGACAATAGGGTTGGCGCTCAAGATGGTGCTTCAGCTAGCGTCGGCGCATCCACTTGTTGCTGATATGGCTTACGAGAACCGTCACCTCGTCATCGCCTATTTGCACCTCGTGCTCGTGGGCGTAATAAGCTTTGGAATAATCGCGTGGTACCTCGAGGAAAGTTTAGTGCGTAACAAACCATCGCTGATGTGGATTGTGTTTCTTCTGCTGGGGTTCATCCTTTCTGAAGCCACATTAGTAGTCATACCGTTCATACCGTCGGTCGCAGGAAGTGGGTCTCTGCTTGTTTTTTCCCTGTCGGGGATGATGTTTCTTGGTTTCGCAGGAATTTTAGTACACGGTTATCAGCCAACTCTGCCCCCTGTACGCTGAAGCGAAGCAGCAACCCCCTGAAGATTTGATGATTACAAAAAGAATTACGGAAGATGATCGAAATCATATTTTAACAGGGGTCAAATGAATGAACTTACCATCTGGTGGCCAGGTTTGATTCTTGGAAGTGAGATAAATGAAAGTAGATATTCATAACAGGGAAGATATCGAACTTCTTGTTCGGATTTTTTATGACAGGGTCCGGCTTGATTCTGACCTGGCTCCATTTTTCAGTCACGTTGATTGGGAAAAACACCTGCCGGTAATGCAGAGCTTTTGGGCATCGATGATTCTTGGCGAGCAGTCGTACCGCGGAAACCCTTTTGCAAGTCACATCGGGCGATCGATCGAAGCGCCGCACTTTCGTGCGTGGCTGCACTTGTTTACGGCAGTCGTTGATGAACATTTTGCTGGTGAAACAGCGGAAGAAATCAAAATGCGGGCTACAGCAATAGCAGGAGTTTTTCAGCATAAACTCGGTTTGAACGACCAGACCGAAAAGTGAGTCTTTCAAAATGAACACGCATCTTGCATCTTTTTCCCATGATAACGACGACATTGTTCAGCAGATAAATGTCCTGCGCAAGGAGAAGAATGCTGTCATCCTTGCTCATTATTACCAGGACCAGTCGGTTCAGGAGATTGCTGATTATGTTGGGGACAGCCTGGGCTTATCGCAACAGGCTGCGCACACAGAAGCAGATGTGATCGTCTTTGCGGGAGTGTACTTCATGGCGGAGACCGCGAAAATTATTAACCCGTCGAAGAAGGTACTCTTACCTGACCTCAACGCAGGCTGCTCCCTCGCTGATGGTTGTACTGCTAAGGATATACTCGACCTTAAACGCAGGTACCCGGACCACAAGGTAGTGAGTTATGTAAACTGTTCCGCTGAAGTAAAAGCGGTGAGTGATATTATTTGCACCTCTGCTAATGCCGAGGCTGTTATTTGTTCTTTTTCGCCTGACGAACAGTTGATTTTCGCACCGGACAAGAATCTCGGGCGATATCTGATCAGCAAAACAGGGCGTGAAATGAAGCTGTGGGATGGTGCGTGTATCGTACACGAAGCTTTCTCTATTGAGAAACTGCTCGATCTTCATGCACAGCATCCCACTGCTGAGATCATTGCGCATCCCGAATCAGAGGCCCACATTCTAAAGGTTGCGACGTACATTGGCTCAACGGCAGGAATGATTAAATACGTCCGCGAGAGCAGGAATGACACATTCATTGTTGCCACGGAAGAAGGTATTCTACACGAGATGGGGAAACAGGTTCCTTCAAAAGATCTGATCCCGGCACCAACCCGCGAAGACAACTCATGCGCATGCAGCCAATGTGCTTTCATGCGACTCACTACGCTGGAGAAGATTCTTAACTGCCTTCAGTATGAAAAGCCGGAAATTGCTCTCGACAACGATCTGGCTGAACGCGCGCGAATTCCTATTCAAAGAATGCTGGACTTGTCCGGGGTCTCCATACTATGATAACCGACGTTTTGGTAATTGGCGGTGGGATCGCCGGCCTTTCTCTGGTGGCGAAGGCCGCAAAATGGCTGCCGGATATTTCAATTACCATAGTCACCAAAGACAACGGCCTTGAATCCAACACGCGTTATGCACAGGGCGGTATCGCGATTGTTCTTGATAGTGGTGAGGATTCATTCGACCGGCACGTACAGGATACGTTGGTGGCCGGTGCTGGACTGTGCGACCTCGCTGTCGTGGAAAAGGTTGTGAAAGAGGGACCGGACAGATTGCGGGAACTAATCGAATGGGGCGTTCAATTTGATCGGGATGCGACGGGAAATCTCGCACTTGGAAGAGAGGGCGGCCACACTGCACATCGAATAATTCACTACAAAGATTCAACGGGATTTCAGATAGCGGATGCATTACTCCGGCACGTTGGTACACTGCCAAATGTGACACTGCTTGATCACCACTTCGCGCTTGATCTGGTCACAGAGAAGCACGGCGATAGTTCCACCTGCGTTGGTGTACGCGTCTTAGACGTTCGAAACCGGCTCGCTAAGATAATTGCAGCCCGCGCAACTGTGCTATGTACCGGTGGCATCGGGCAAGTCTATAGTAACACGACAAATCCGCCGATTGCAACGGGTGACGGTATAGCAATGGCGCACCGCGCCGGTGCTCTGATAAGGGACATGGAGTTCGTGCAGTTTCATCCGACAGCATTTCATTCCAATGGTGATACTCCTTCGTTTCTTATATCTGAAGCATTGCGCGGTTTTGGTGCTCATCTGGTAACAGGCAATGAAGAACGTTTTCTTTTTCGATATGACCCGCGTGGCGAACTTGCGTCGCGCGATATCGTCTCGCAGGCTATCCACCGGGAAATGAATGAACACGGTGCTTCTTGCGTGTTTATTGACTGCCGCCATCTTGATGGTGATGAATTGAAAGCGAAATTCCCATATATCTACAATGCGTGTTTCTCACATGGCTACGACATTACGCATGAGCTTGTGCCGGTTTCTCCGGCAGCACACTACAGTTGTGGTGGAATTGCAATCGGTATCCAGGGCAGAACATCAATTGCAAATTTATATGCGTGTGGAGAATGCAGCCGCACAGGGTTGCATGGCGCTAACCGGCTCGCCTCAAATTCCTTACTCGAGGCGCTCGTTTATGCCCATGAGATTTTTCTTGACCTTGAGAGAAATGTCAACACTATTCCCGTTCCAAAGCAGTTGAATGCGGCTCCCTTACCGGTTGCAGGAAGGAGAGAATCACATCTGCATGAACATCGTTGGAAACTCAGACACGCCATGACAATGGATGCCGGCATTGTCAGAACAAATTCCGGTCTTGCCCGCCTTCGTCAGATGATTGCTGAGCTGTCTCTGGAAGCTGAACGGAGTCGTGAGGAAAACAACGTGAGGTGGTGGGAGCTTCGGAATATGCTTCATGTGGCTGCACTCGTTGTTGAACATTCGCTGATAAGAAGTGAAAATCGTGGAACGTTTCATAATTCTGATTTGGTTGCCCATGCCTAACCTGCGAGTTACTAAGGAGTTTTCATTTGAAATGGCGCATGCCTTAAGGAATTATGATGGTAAGTGTGAGAATATCCACGGGCACACATATCATCTGTCGGTGACCGTTGCCGGTCCGGTCAAAGAACTTGCTCATGCATCGGACGACGGTATGGTAGTTGATTTTGGTGACGTTAAAAAACTTGTTCATGAGCATGTTATCGATGTGTTCGATCACGCCTTGGTGCTCCACGAAAAAGACAAGCGCGCCGAGGTAGTCAAATCGGTCCGTACGAAGATAATCCTGACTCCGTATCAGCCTACGACGGAGAATCTGATACTTGACTTCGTAAACCGGATAAAGAAGGTGATTAAAGGAGGTTTGCTTCTGCATTCCGTCAGGTTGCGTGAAACAGCTACAAGTTTTGCAGAATGGCACTATTCGGATAACTCCGATTAGCACCGTCGAATCACTGAAGCTGAGTTTCCTTCACATCCTGGGGAACAATATTTACAAGTGTCTTGATCTTCTCTTCCGCATCATACAGTGCCGCAGCAAATATGGTGTCTGACGCGAGTGTGCTTTCTTCACGGTAGTATTTTATTCCCGCAAGCAGGTTGTTGCCAAACTTTGTACGCTGCGCCTCTGATCGAGGGTCACCGGTGTGATTTTCTGTTAGTTCCGCAAGGTAATTTATATAAAGGTTCAGTTCGTTGATGAACATATGCGGACGGTTCGGGTTTGTCATTACATTACCGCGGCCGTAGATATGATCAACCATTTGTTTTAAGGAAACGATTTTTGAAAAATTTGTAATGTTTGGTCCTGGGCATATTGTTACGCCAATACTACGGCGTACAAAAGTTGCGTTGTAAACGAAGGCAGCCGAATTGCTCAGGCCGACACATAAACATTCTTTGTCCAACACCGCACGCGCCTGTTTGTCAAACTCTGCCGGCGGAAGTTGCAGCTCCTTAAGCTGCGCGAGTTTTAGCGATTGATATTTGCGTGACGCTGTACAAATCGGTTCGCTTGTGAACTCCGTATTGTTGACCAGGTGTTTCTCGGTGCACGGGCTTCCGGGTCGGTTGTGACTGATACGGTGTTCTTTTTCCTGCTCACCAGATGTCCCCCTGAGGTAATGAAAGCGAACACCGAGCGGAGAGTTGGAACTGAGGATAACGTCATCTTTACCCGCCTTTTGCAGCTGCCTGAGCGTAGCCTCATCAACGGTGGTAGCCTCGGGGCAAAGCAGGAATGGTGTTCCCCATCCTGTCCCATGCACGTCGTAGAACGATCGTAGAAAGCGATCTTCTGCCGCAGTTCCGATACCACCCTGAACCGTTATGCGCTGAGGGTGTGGTTTATCGAAAAGGGGTCGCTTTGTTTCGGTGCATGCGTTGTTATAGATGCCGTGCAATTCCGACACAAGCTCTGCTCGTTTGTCTTTAAACTCTTGCAGGATTGGACCAAGCAGATGTCCATCTGTGGCAAAAGCATGCCCACCGCAGTTGAGACCAGATTCAATCCGGAATTCACTGACCCATATCCCTTTTTTTGCCAGCATCTTACCCTGCACAAGCGCGGATCGGAAATCGCTTACCTTAATGGTAACTCGTTTTCGAAACTCGCCCCATCCCGTCGCGTCAAACACACGAAATGTTTCAAGATAATTGAATAGACGCGGGTTCATGCCTGCAGATAGCACGACAGAGGAGTTCGATAAATTACTGAGCGCATATCCCCGCAGAGCTGCGAGAGCATCGGAGTTGTCAGGAACCTCGTTTCCATCGCTGTCTTTGAACGGCTTGTCAAGTTTCGTCATGATGTTTACATCAATGCTCCCTGGCTTTACCTGACTTCGCAGGAAAGTTTGAAGCGATTCCTTCTCGAGGTCGTTTTTGGTTTCAAGCATACGCGTATACAACTGACGAAGCTTGCATTCCCCGGGAAGCATCTCAAAATATTTCACGAGTTCAGACCCCGCGCGAAATGGCAGTTCCTTGAGTTTTTCAATCTGGTCGTTGACCATGCGGTTAATCAGATTGAGATAGTCGGTAATACGTTTCGCACGATGATCAGGGTCTTTTTCCGGAATTGGTCTGAAGTATTCGCCGACCACGCCGTAATAATGCTTTCGCATCATTTCGACAAGCCGGTCTTCCGTTATGGATACAACGGAGGCGATACCAAAACGCGCAACTTTGAGCGGTGAATCAATCGTAAAGGCAAGGCCCATTACGGGTATATGAAAAGTATGTCCGGTCAATAACATGAATGCTAATTTTAATAGATAGTCAACGCGAAGTAATTGCGATAAATGAGTAGTCAAGTTACGTGAGGTCAAATGGTCCCACTTATGATCAGAATCACAGGCAGGAAGACTCATGTCATTGAAAGGCAATACTCATCGCTGAGGGTCTGTCCGTTACCCCTGGTCACACAATCGCACAAGCTCCGCCTGCGCATGCAGCTTCTGCCTTGTGGTCTGTTTCGTCGTCACTTTCGTAAACATTTTCAAGCGCGATCGCTTTTAGACTTTGTTCAAGCTCGTAGAATGTTTCACGCGAAATGTCTTCGTAAGGCGCTTGTTTGTAGCTTCCGTTGTCATAAGGGAGTACACTGAGTCCGTTGTACGATGCTTTGTTTTCCCACATCCATTCGCCCACGCGTTCCCAGTCTCCGTCCTTTATGGATACAGTAGCTGATACGTTGTTGGCGTTACTTCCACGTCGAAAACCGTTTCTTACCCAATCCACGTTGAAGCGACGTATCCGTTCGAGGAGTTCCATGACATCCTCATTGCGAAGAATACTTCCCTCGGGAGCTTTTTGAGGTATGCAAATGATGGATTGTTTGCTGTTGAGCATGTCGTCTTCCAAAAGTTCCGGATGATTGATGCGCAGGTATTCATACAACGCCTCGTTCTTGCCGATGCGAACACGGCGCAGGTAATAGTCGTTGTGCCAGGCATGAATTCCACTCGACGTTCCCAGGACCAGTGACGTTGTCCCGCTGGGTTTGATTGTCGTACAGCGTGCCGCGAACTGAATTCCGATTTTGGAAGATGTTTCGAGGTTCATTTGTTTCACAGCATCTGCAGCCTCCTTCAAATCGAAGTTCTGAATGCGACCACTCGCAATACCCGTCATGCCGACACCAATGAGGGCGTCGTTCTCTGTTGTTTCCTGCCATACTTCACGGAGGTAATGGAAGTTTGTGAAGCCGGCCTGCAGCGTGCCAAGGAACGATGCTGCACGTGCGCGTTCATTGAGTTCTTCCTGGCTTTCAATATCTGATACGTTGACTTCACACAAGTTGCAAAACTGAAACGGGCGAAGAGCGATTTCACAACAAGGGTTCGTTCCCCAGTCCACATCGTTTGTAAAATAGAACCCGGGTTCACCCGATCCTGAAAATTCGATCTTCTTCCAAAGTGCGAAAAACTCCTCGCGTGTTGTTGTTTCACGGGGAAGGACAACCGAATTGTTGGCTCGCCCACGTTGCTCATTCAGCTCCCACCAGTTTCCAAATTTGCACGTGAGCATCTCTTCGTCGCTTGCCGAGAAGAGTGCGATCATTGCACTGCGTCGTATCCCCCCTGCGAGGACTGCATTGGCAAGATGACACATAATGTCATGACATTCGAGTGGGGATAACTTATCCCCGTCTTCTTTTCTGTCAAGTATAGCCTGTACGTGGGCAACGCATATTTTAAGAGGTTCGGGGCCCGGTGCTTTTCCACCTGCTGTGACAAGACGGGCGCCTTTGGGACGGATGTCCGAAAAGTCAAACACCGGCATGTATTTGCTCAAACCGAAATAGGCCTTTATCAAAACTTTGACTGCATCAGCCCATCCTTCAAGGCTGTCTCCGATGAGAAACTTCTTGGTTTTTTCCGCTTTCCTTATGGGTGGAAGTTGTTCTACGTGGTGATGTTGCACCGAGTACCCCACACCGGTACCTCCAAGCAAAAGGAACAGCGTTTCACTAAATGCGCGTATGTCATCAACGGGGAGGTAGGCACAATTGTAAATACGACTGTTGTTTCGTGCAATCGCGGTACCCGCGAACTGCATCGCACGCATGGACGGAAGTACTTTTCGATCGTATACGTATTGCATCCAATGATCAATTTCGTCGCGCATCTGTGGATATTTTTCGTCCATCATATGTTGATATCGTGCACAGATTTCCGGCCATGTTTCCCTTCGCTTCAGTTCTGACAGGTAGCGGGAATACTTCATGTAAACAATCAGGTCACTTAGAATCTTCTGGTTTAACTCCATGGCAGTTTTGAGTTGGGTTAATGATTAAGTTCTTCAAAAAAATCTATCCCGTTCGGTTTCGACGTGAAACGTCGAAGCAAGGTGAACGTGATTGGCGAATCGTGTGTATGACTTCCCTCATAAACGATTCAGGGAACAATTTTGGAAATGATAATGCTCCAGCCCGCCAGAAATGTTTTCCGATAATGTGATTTTTGTCATTCACAAGTTTTCAGAGAAAGCCGCGTTGTGAATGGTTGGCGATCACCGCGGGTGCATATCCAACTTTTTGATTTGTAGAAATGAATGGGGGTCAGCTACTTTCGTATCATCAATGAAAGTCGGGCGTTAACTTCTTGAACAGAACTCCCGAAGGGGCATTTTCTTTTTAGAGATATGTCTTATTATTGTAGTAAACGCCTTTTAAATGGAAAAAAAATTACTGCTCGTCCTGTTTAGTTTCATGCTTGCGCCTGAGTTGTACGCACAGGACAATCGCAACAACACCACGAACAGCAATGCCTGGTTCATGTATTTCGGAAACCACCGTTTTTCAGAACGACTCGGCTGGCATGCCGAAATACAGTGGCGTCGCAATGATATTGTAGCCGACCCCCAACAAGTGCTCTTGCGGACCGGTCTGGATATCTACGCCAAAACCAGCGGGCGCTTTACATTAGGGTATGCTTTTATCAAAACCCATCCCTATGGCGAATTTGGTGTTCCCAATCCTTTTCCCGAACACCGCATCTGGCAACAATACACGAATACGCAGTCACTCGGTAAGGTGAGACTCGCTCATCGTTACCGACTGGAGCAGCGCATGATAGGTAATGCCGCCGAAGGTACCTTTAAAAACGGGCGGTATGAAAATCGTGTGCGATATATGGCGAAAGTAACCATACCACTGACTGCCGGCGAATACGCTCTTTTTCTTGCGGCATATGATGAAGTGATGATCAATTTTGGAAAAGAAGTCGCATACAACATATTCGACCAGAACCGTATTTATGGGGCATTGGGAGTTTCATTGTCGGCAAACCTTAAACTGGAAGCCGGTTATTTATATCAGCTTGTTAAACTTCGATCACTGGACGCGCAGTTAAGAAACAGAATAGAGAATAATCACACCTTACAACTGGGACTGTTTTCTACCATTCCATTCTTTGATCCGAAAACGGAATAATGTAAACTCAGATTTTTACGAATCGTTCCATAAACGACTTCTCGCGCGTCAATATTTCGAGGATATAAAGACCGCCGGCCAGGTCGCCGACGTAAAGGAGGGGCACATCACTGAGTTCGCGCGCTTTAATATCTTTTACAACGTGGCCGGTCACCGTGCGCACCACGAGCTGTGCATCTCCATGCGGCCTGTCAGCTGGAAATTGGATGCGCAACATCGTATCGGCAGGATTCGGATAAAGATGCAAGGATCCCTGACGAGGCTTTTCGACATCGTTGATGATCAGGGGTGAAAACCGAATCCAGTTCAGATTAAATTCGGGCCGGATAACTCTTAAACGCAGTATACCGCTTCCTGACTCCAGCGGTATGCTGCCGGTGATAGTCTTCCAGGTTTGCCACCCGCCGGTAACCGGGATTTCGAATTGTCTCGCATTTAGTATAGCGCCGTTTTCATTGAGTTGCTGAACTTCAAGGAGGCCAGCGGCGCCCGCGCTCGCGATACGCAGTTCGAGATGGTATTCCGTGGTTTGTGCAACGCGTACCCTATATTCAAGATAATCTCCGGCGTTTGTATAACCGATATTCTGGCCACCACCTGCATCCGTGGTTGTTTCAAGTTGCAAGCCAACGTTTTTGATGAAGTTCTCAGCCTCGAGTTTGCCTGGAATGGCGATGTGAACCGGCAGCGTATTCGTGATGGCAAGATCCGTAAATTGTTGAAGTGGTGAATCGTCATTGGCAACTATAGACGTTCCTGTATAGGACACGGTGATGGCATCTGTTTCGGTCAGCACGCCGTTAACGCGCAAACGTATTGTGAACGGATTTGAATCAGATGTTTCAATGGCTTCAATGGATCGTTTGGTATTGTTCACATTGGCAACAAAATCGCCCGCAGCCGCCGATACCGGAAATTTGATTTGCTTATTCAGATTTATTTCGATCCAGGTTCCGGAAGAATTAGTCTCGCCACGCAATGCAGTGAACGGCGTCTCGCTATATTTCTTACTGAATTCGAATTGCATGAATCCCAGGTTTGCGCCACCTTTTTCAATGAGTAGCTGAATACTGTTGATTCCCTTTGTAAATAAAACGTCGTTCACGACCTTGTCTGCCCAGGTCTGATTGCCTCCTGTTGACGAGAGTTCAATTGAACCTGTTTTGTCGTTGCCATCTGCCAAAAGGCGGACTCGTGCACCATTTGCAGCGGCCGCATAACGTATCGTAACCTTATAGGCAGCAGTTGAGTCCACATTAACTGAGTAACGCATCCATTCACCATCGGCTGTCCAGCCAACGTTGTACCTATTTGACAAGGGACTCGTATCTGCACTTTCCTGAATGTCGACGCCGTCATTGCGGTAGACCCATCCGTTGTTCCATGCCGTGTAATCGCCGACGGATACGTGATGTGTGGCCGTATCTTTGTCGGCGTATGCTTTTCCATGGCGACCGAGGTCGTAGTCGGATAGTTGAACAATGCCCGGAAGATTGTGTTTGGCAAATGGTATCGTCGTTGTTTCTTTCACCTGGCGGAACATGGCGTCGATTACGTCTTTGTGATACGTGTTGTTTTCAATCTTCAAATCTTCAGCGAGCTGCATCAATGCATTTCTTGCAAACTCAGCAGAAGGTTTTGGGCCGCCGTTCTTCCAATAGTTCAATAATGTATTGTAACCATCGCTGCGCGTTATTGTCAACGGTCCGACTACCGAACCGACTTTCTTCATTGGCCACCATGCCCATCCGATTCCGTTCTTCTCAAGTAACTCGATTGCCCCGGTGAACCAGGTGTTTGAATTTTCTCCTGATTCGCCCATCCATAAGGGAAGGTTATGTTGATTACGAAGGTTGATCATTCCCTGAACTGATCCGGCATCGTTGAAATTCCAGTATTTATGGAAACTGATTGCCAGGTTGTTATCCCATGCGGGGAAGAGGCCGGCGTGATTGTTTGCCCAACAATTTCCTTCAATGAAAATAATGTGGTTCGTATCGACTTCGCGGATGGCGTTTGTGATTTCAACAAACAACTGACGCAGCGGACCGTTTGATGTTTCTTCGCATCCGTTTGGATTTTTTCCCTCCGTAAAATTCCAATTGGTTTCGTTGATGATATCATACCCTCCAATC
>JAEZDW010000017.1 GCA_023417955.1 Bacteroidota bacterium | reverse complement strand
CATCTGAACGTCGTATGGATATCAACCTCTGATGGTTTGAATCGATACGATGGGTCGAAGTTCACGATTTACAAGCACGACCGGAACGATAGTACTTCACTGCTGCACAATTATGTTCGGGTGGTGTTTGAAGACAGCAATCACCGCCTTTTTATTGGCTGCTTCAACGGACTCCAATACTACGACTACGCCACAGAAACATTTCATGATGTGCCATTAATTCTGGCTGATGGGAATCGGTTTCCTGCGCACATTATGACCATCATTGAACGACGCAACGGCGATGTATTGGTTGCTACTTCCGGACACGGCGTGTTCCTGATCAAATCCGACAATGGCCGAATTCAAGCACACCAGCAAACGGAACTTTCTCCCAGTTTTATGGTTGGCCACGTCTATGAAGATAGCAATCACGCGCTCTGGATAGCAACCCAGGACAAAGGATTATTCCGGCTTGAATCGGGGGCGATGCAAAGTTACTTCACGACATCAGAGAACGGCACAATATTCAGTATGTGTGAAGACAGAAACAGGAATCTCTACGTTGGAAGTGTCGCCACTGGTCTATACGTCTATGACCGGGATTCAGACTCGTTTCAATCACTGGGCTCCGGATCGTATTCGAACCTCTCGATTAACAAAATATATCTGACTCGCAGCGGAGAAATGCTGATCGGAACCGAGGGCGATGGCCTTAAGAAATTTGACCCGGTAGAACGAAAAATCTCCGAGGGAAACTTCAGCATCAATACACTCGATTTCTCGAAATCGAAGATACATTCCATCATGGAAGACATGCGGGGAAATATCTGGCTTGGAATTCATCAGAAAGGAGCCGTCTTACTTCCTTTCAATAAAAACAACTTCCGGTACTATGGCTTTAAATCGGTTAATAATAATACGATTGGGTCAAACATGGTTACGGCCCTGTATACGGATCGACACGGTATCCTTTGGGTGGGCACAGACGGTGACGGGCTATACGGACTTAGTCAATCCGGCGAACAAGTTGCTCATTTCAGTAAGAAGACAGATCAATCCGTTCCGTGCACTATCCTGAGTATCTATGAAGACACCTTTGGCGACCTTTGGCTCGGTTCATATGACAAAGGACTGGCCCGCCTAAACCGGAAAACCGGGCATTGCGAGTATGTTAATCACCTGTTTGAGAAACGAAACGGTGAGTTCCCAAGAGTTTTCTCAATCGTTGAAGACAACGACAACAATTTATGGGTGGCTACCATGGGAGCAGGTCTGTATGCTATGGACCTCATTACCCGCAAAGTGGAGCACTACGTAACACCACAGGGAGCAAATTACCGCGATGATGCAAACACGTTACACAGCGATTGGTTATTCTCTCTCTATCGAACGCATGATGATAAACTTTTTATCGGATCCGTTGACGGGATGGGTTGCCTTGATCTGAAAACAAGGAGTTTCAATACGATGTTCGGTGTGAACCGGATGCTTCCCGGACTCATGGTGAGTTCTTTCTTCGAAGATCGCGATACGGTATGGATTGGAACGACTGATGGTCTCAGGTCACTTAGTACCGCCACCCGACAGTTCCAGACGTATACCAAGATAGAAGGATTGCCAAGCAACATGATTTGCTCCATTCAGGGTGACCGATCCGGCAATCTTTGGATAAGTACGAACTACGGCATATCGCGGATGAACCCGCAGAAGAAAACCTTCATCAATTACTATGCGGATGACGGTTTGCAGGGTAACGAATTTTCCAGAAGTGCATCGCACGTCAACATTGATGGTACTATCATCTTTGGAGGTATTAATGGGATTACGCTCTTCAAACCGGAAGAGATCCAAAACGATCCGAAGACACTTGAAGTAAACATCACCGGCTTTTACATTCACAATCAACCGGTGACCAAGGGCATGACATCAGCAAAGTATCCCATCGTGAATGCCTCGGTGATGGAATCAGATACGTTTCAGATTTCACATAAGGACAATTCCTTCACAATTGAATTTTCCAGCATGGAATTCGCTAATCCGGAGCGAATTACCTATCAATACAGACTCAGTAGCACAGCTGACTGGATTACCCTGCCCACGGGAATGAATAACGTAACGTTTAGCAATCTTCAGCCGGGATCGTACGACTTCCAAATCAGAGCCAGGGACTACAATACCTATTCTAACGCAAAAACGATTTCAATAGTCGTTCATCCGGCTTGGTACTTCTCACGCGGTGCCCAGGTCTTGTATGCGCTCATGGCTATTTCACTTTTATCCATCTTCATACAATTGAAACGGCAGCGCAGGCGCGCAAAGGAAAAATTACAGGAACACTTGCGCGCAAAAGAAATGCACGAGGCAAAACTCCAGTTCTTCATCAATATAGCGCATGAAATACGCACGCCGATGTCGTTGATCCTAAGCCCTCTGAAAAAACTTATGTTGAAAGACAAAGACAGAGAGCGACAACGGGCCTACTTCACCATGAACGAGAATTCCGAACGCATTGTCCGGCTTATTAATCAATTGATGGATATCAGGAAAATCGACAAAGGCCAAATGGACCTGCGGTTTCGCGAAGTGGAAATGGTATCGTTCATCCGGGAAATATGCCTGACTTTTAAGGATGCTATCCAGGCAAGAAAGATAAACCTGCGGTTTAATCATGCTGTGAGAAAGCTCACCGCTTACATCGACCCCGACAATTTCGATAAAGTGTTGATGAACATCTTCGCCAACGCATTAAAGTTCACGCCCGATAATGGAAACATCACTATCCACCTGGACAATGCGGCCGGGACATCGAATGCTGAGCGCACGTATTTTCAGATTGTCGTGTCTGATACGGGACCAGGCATCGCCGGCGCTGAGCTTGAAAAGGTATTTGAATGTTTCTACCAAACACGCGAAAGCAAACAGTCGTTTCGCGATGGTACGGGAATCGGACTTCACCTGACGAAGTCTATTGTTGAATTACACCAGGGTTCGATCAGGGCCGAGAACAACGAAAATTCTCCAGGATGCCGTTTTATAGTCCGACTTCCCCTGGGTAAGGATCACTTGAATGAAGATGATATCATGCCTGATACCGTTGCGCCGCAGGAGCCGGAGCCTGTGATGATTCGCAGTGCTTTGTCGATTGCCGTACCTGAAGCAAAAATGAAGTCGAGAAACAAGCACCGCGTATTGGTCGTTGACGACGACAAAAGCCTCCGGGAATATCTGTGTATGGAAATGAGCGCTGATTATCACATGGACAAATGTGCGGACGGAAAAGAGGCACTGACGTATATTTTAAAACACAATCCCGACCTGGTGATCGCCGACATCGTTATGCCGGAAATGGACGGGATCACATTGTGCCGGAAGGTAAAACATAACGTTAACATCAACCATATCCCGGTGGTGCTCCTTACCGCCAGGAAGGACGAACAATTTAATATTCAGGGACTGGGAATAGGGGCCGATGCATACATCGTCAAACCGTTTAATATCGAAATTGTCCGCAAGACCGTTCAGAACATTATTCGCAACCGTGAGTTGCTTCGAAACCGCTTTTCCGGAAAGCAGAAACACGACGAAAAAATAACCGACATTCACATCCAGTCACCTGATGAAAAGCTCATGGCAAAGGTGATGTCCACCATCAATGACAACTTAACCAACCCTGCATTAAGTGTAGAAATGCTCGCGCGTGAGATAGGAATTTCACGGGTGCATCTGCACCGAAAACTGAAGGAATTAACAAACCAGTCTACCAGAGACCTGATCCGCAACATCCGCTTGAACCAGGCTGCAAACCTTCTTTCAGAAGGGCATTTCAATATATCAGAAGTTGCTTTTGCTGTTGGGTTTACCAACGCCGCTCATTTTTCTAATGTATTCAAAGAGCTATACGGAATGTCACCGACTGAATACATGGACGACAAGCGTGAGCACTAAGTCAAAAGAGGGATAAGCACATTTTCAGGAGAGGGGCTACAAAGGTGCGTTACTCCTAACTATTTGTTTCAGGATTCAGGTTCCCGAATCTCAGTTTCGCCAGCAAAAAGAACAGGTAGCCGAAGGGTATTCCCGACAGCTACCTGCCTTAATTTAACAATACTAAACACAACCCAAACAATAATTACCGGGCTTCACGTCGCCCTGTTAATTTCCTCCAAGTGCGTCGGCGAATGAGCCGTATGCACGTTTCCGGTTATAATTTTCCGTCCACAGACCGATAGGCTCTCCTCCTCTCCACGAAGAACCGGCGGGGCTGTCGCGCGGGCTCCATACAGTAATGCCATAGCGCTGTGCGGGCGGGATGATCTCAAAATACTTTTCAACCACAAACTTGTACATCTCTGCCTGCGCTCTATAGTGTTCATCAGTAGCAGCAGTGGTTGGAACCCCGACGCCGATATCCAATTCAGAAATCTTGATCAACTTGCCAGTCTCGGCGAGTAGTTCAAACATCTGTACAATTTTGTCCTTATCGGAATTCGTGCTGATGTGCATTTGCGTTCCAATCCCATCTACGCGACCACCTTTGCTCTCAATGTATTCGGCATATTCAATCAAGCCTCTGCATTTGTCAAGATTATATTCAAGGTTATAGTCGTTGATGAATAATTT
>JAEZDW010000354.1 GCA_023417955.1 Bacteroidota bacterium | reverse complement strand
CTCTGGGCGTTCTCAATCCAGACGAAGCATACCGATTTGTCCGCGACATGATTGAACGGTTCCCCGGAAAACAATTCGACCTCCATGCTCATAACGATTACGATCTTTCGGTTGCTAATTGTTTCGCAGCGGTGAAAGCGGGAATACACGGCCTGCACGTTACCGTCAACGGACTCGGTGAGCGCGCTGGAAACACGCCGCTTTCAAGTGTGGTCGCTGTACTCAAAGATCACCTGAAAGCGGAGTTCTCAGTGGATGAGTCGGCGCTCTGCAGCGTAAGTAAGCTGGTTGAAGTATTCTCGGGTATCGGCGTACCTGCGAACAAGCCGGTAATCGGTGAACACGTCTTCACCCAGACGTGCGGAGTACACGCAGATGGCGACAATAAGGGCAACCTCTACTACAACGAACTTATGCCCGAACGTTTCGGCCGTACACGTAAGTATGCCCTTGGAAAAACATCAGGTAACGCAAGCATCCGCAAGAACCTTGAAGAGCTCGGAATCGAACTTGATCCCGAGGCATTGCGGAAGGTTACTCAGCGCGTAGTTGAACTTGGAGACAAAAAAGAGAATATAACAACGGAAGATTTGCCTTACATTATCTCCGACGTATTGGGACGCGAAACGCTCCAGGAGAAAATCAAAATCCGGAATTATTATTCAAGTCACGTCTACAACCTTAAACCTGTTGCCACACTGAGTATTGAAATCGATGGTGAGGTTTTTGAAGCTACTTCTACCGGTGACGGCCAGTATGATGCATTTATGCAGGCATTGAAGAGTATTTACGACCGCCTCGGAAAGCGACTCCCGCAATTACTTAACTACAAGATTTCCATTCCTCCCGGCGGACGCACTGACGCCTTTGTAGAAACCATCATCACGTGGGGCCTGGACGACAGGCAATTTAAGACACGCGGTTTCGAATCAGATCAACAGGCAGCCGCGATAACGGCCACACTGAAAATGCTTAACCTGCTTGAAGGTACGGCTGCATCCGGAACTGCACCACGCGTTTCACTCGAAAGGGCGGAAGACATGCTGGACAGACGTTCCAGGCCGCTGCAGGACCAACTTAGCCGGTGAGATAAAAGTAATGTTCCAGACTGAACCGAAACCATCATCATCGATCATGATGAGCGTTCTGTTTCCGTTCTGGAATTTCCACTTGCCGGTCTTTTCATGCGTAATCATCTTCTTCAGATAGCTCCCGTCCTTCCGGAAATCGAACCACGATCCTTTCACTATTGCGGTCATCTGATCGTTGACCTCTGCCGTCTCAAGTGAGTCGCGAAACTCGGTCAGCAGCCACTTCTTACTTAACTCGCTTACTGAAGCGACTACAGTTCCCGCCGGGTCGATTTGGGTTTCGGTACGCGTAAGATGAAAAGGTTGGTTGTCGCGCACCAACGTATGGTACGCATCGTTCTTGATAAGCAACACGAGCGTATTCGCCGACAGGCTGACTACCTCGAAACTCTGGGTCGTTCCCAGCTCAGAAGTAAGAAGCAATTTTTTGTTGTTTTCAGCGAGCTTCCAGTGCCCCTTAAAGTAGGCGTTGTTTTCAAAAAGGATGTACTTGCCGTCGCGGTAAAAGTTGTAGAAGCTGTTTTCCCCTACGACGATCTTTAGCATCGACCGCGAAATCGGTTCTTTTTCCTGAACGTTACGGATGGTGTAATAGTCCCATTTCCCGATAAGCTTTTCCCTGGTTTGAGCTTCGCCACTCGCGGACAGCGCGAGAATCAGCAAGATCAAAGTAGCGTGGCGCATAAGCAGGGGGCGGTATAACGAAAGATTGGAATTTGGGACGGAAAAAGCAATAGCGCAAGCCCCCCGTTGTGAATTAGGACAAGGTTACATACCGATTTAAATACAACTACTTTCGAACTGATTTATTCTACATTCAAGCTGATCCTGCGGTCTTATCCAGGCTTTTTGACGCTAGTCCTCCGGCAGAACCAGAACTGGCAGGTCGGCATGGTTAACCAGATTCTCTGCGATGGTATGCGAGAACATTTTGACCACGCCATCGCGATCGTGTGGCGTCAGTGTAATCAGGTCGGCATCTACCTGGGCCGCAAACTTGTTGATCGCAAACTCTTCGTCATTCGTTTCGCTGACCGTGGTTGTAAACGTCAGGTCAGGAAACTGATTGGCGAGGTCAAGCATTTTGCGGCGCGCTGCGGCAAGTTCAATGGAGTGTATTGCAGGGTTTACATAGAACAAATGGATGGTTGCGTTCCATGCGCGCGCGAGGTCAGAGATGAACAGCATGGGTGCAAACACGTTTTCCTCGAAAGAGGATGCGAACACGATATCACGGATTTCGTCGACACTACCCCCCTCTTTAACAACGAGCACCGGAATATCTGTACGTCTTGTTACCGTTTGCGCATTTGACGCCCGGAGCCATTCGGCGAGACCATGTAATCCATGGGTACCCATGATGATCATGTCGACCTGGTAAGACTCGGCGTAGTCCTCAATCGAGTCACCGCCACGGTCATATACGAGCACGCCCTTGGCATTTACTCCTTCGTGTTCTGCATGCCGGACAAGCCGATCAAGACCAGCTTTAACACTTGCGACATCCGGCGTTGCTAACCTGACTTCAAAATTCCGGGGGACATGAAGGCTGCCGACCGGGTCGGGGAACAAATGCAGGAACAAGACTTCTGCGTCAAATCGCTTTGCCAACTTTAAGGCAAGCTCGCCAGCGCGGTCCGCACACTTCGAAAAGTCTGTCGGAACCATGAGTTTCCTGATAGTCATACCTAATTGGGTTATGGTCAAAATTCTTGTATTACCCGACCCATTGAAGATGGATGAACGGGCATGTTTAATTTCCCCTAATGATCAGCAAAAAGGAATGATTGCAATCAGCCCGGGAAGAGACATTTATCCCGGATGCTTATCACGAATGAACAGGGAGCGAGCCGTTTGCATGACTACAATCATGATCATTCCTCATCCAAATCATACTCCCGGGAAAAGGGTATCCGTACTTTTCAACTGACTAAAGAACCGGAAATCATGACCAGAAAACAGCTAACCACCCTTAACGACATACTCGCCTATCAGTTACGAGGTATGTATGACGCCGAACAAAAACTTCGCACCGAAGTACCACCGTGTTGTTCATGCGCAAGTTTCATTCACCTTCAGAATGAAATCGAAAAATACATTGAGCAATCTTCGAACAAGATTATAAAACTTGAGCGGATCTTTAATTATCTGATGGAAGAACCGACAGGATATCATAATTCCATCATCGATAAAATGCTTGAAGACATTAACTCCATAACGGCAAACGTGGTCTCTCCCAGACTGCGCGATGTAATGGTCACGAGTTCTCTGCTCGCAATCAATCACTATAAGCTTGGTATCTATAGTTGCTGCCAACTGATTGCACTCGAAATGGAAGTTGAAACTGTATCGGATTTACTGGCAGAAATCGTGAACTGGGAAAAAGAAACAAACCGGGCGCTGTCGCGAATTGCATTGGAGGAGACGATATATCACCAACGCCAATGCTGAAAACAAATAACAGTTGATCGTTTTACAAGACCGATTTATTATGTACCTTAACTACACGAACCTGACTGCTTCCCCCAACACAGCTTAAGCGGGCATCTTACTACAACCAAAAGAACCCCTATGGCACATAACTACACGCGCAACCTGAGCCTGCCTTTTGAAAAGGTGGTGTCATTGGTGCGGAATAACCTGGAAGAACAGGGATTTAATATTATTAACACGATTGATCTGAAGCGAAATCTCAAGCGAAATCTGAGAGTCGACTTCAGAAATTACCAGATCCTCACTGCATGCCACACATTGTTAAGCTACAAGGCTATCAGCCTGGAACCTCATATCGGTGAGCTGCTACCCTGCAATGTCGTCGTACAGGAACACGAAAACGGAACGGTGGAAGTATCAGCAATGAACCCACTGGAAACACTTGACAAGAATATGATCACAACGTCCCTGGAACTTGTCACCATTGAATTAAGTCACCACTTGCGCACGGCGCTGGATTCTTTGCAATCAAGAAGAGAAGAGTTCAGCTTTTCATATTAACCGAACCTGTTACCCAAACCAAACCGGAAAAGAGCCAGGCTTTTAAGCGCTGGCTCTTTTCTTATGATGTTAAATACGACTGGCGAGCCTCCGCCAGCCTCCGCCGTCGTACACACGACTGTACCCTTTCGCAACCAACATGCTCCTTGCCGACGCACTTCGCATACCTGAAGCACAGCAAACCACAACGGGCGATTCGCGAGGTAGTCTATGCAGGTTAGCAGCCAGTTCCTGCAGCGGAATATTTGTGGCTCCGCGTATGTGTCCGCTTGCGAATTCTGCTTTGGTACGTACATCGATAATTACGGCTCCCGCTTTCAACAGTTCTGCGTAATCAACGGCAGGTGCAACACCAAGCCATTCCTTGAGTTTGTCTATCATATATTTCAGGGTTTAATCCGAGCTTTGTTCAATGTATCGAGCCGAAACGGAACGTAAAGAGGGCAAATACCCGTCACGCTTGTCAGCAGAATTGCGCTGACCACCGGGAAAACGATTCCCCATACGGCTGTGGCCACACCCGAAGCAGACAATGCAACGAAAACAACTGCCACCAATGCACGTATGATGCGATCCGATGACCCCAGGTTCTTTTTCATACTTTTTTTTCGAAAAGTAGCAGGTGTGACGTTCCCTGACTGTAACTAAAGTCACAGGAGGCTCAAAAACTGACTAAAAATGGGATTGACTGCAACGGTTAGCCTATGCCTTTCACTTGTAATATTACACGCAAGGTTAGCGGGTTTCCCGAGGCGGCGGTGGCGTACTTTGGTGTCGGCACTTTAAGCCTGTATCATGCGCCAAGATCATGACGTAACCGCCTCCCTCCTCGCGAACATCAAAATGTTGAACCTTAAGGAAAACGGCATTCGTATCATCGCGAACTTACATTCTCACAAGACTGCCCTGCTTGTGGAGTTCCGGGCGTTCAAACAGTTTCTGGAATCGGAGACGCGCCAATTCAAGGGCCTGAACAAGTCGGCCGAATTCTACCACAACTTCAGCAGTGAAGGGTTCGCAGGCATCGACTGCTTCCAGAATTCGCACGTGTCGGTAAAGACAAACCCCGGTGTGAACGATATCCTGTTTGACATGTACCTTTCAAACGACCTAAAGGGAAATGCTGAAATTTCACAGCACTTGTATCACAAGACGATTGAGTTTTTTGAATCAAAGGTTGTCACGGAAAAAGTCATTGTGAATTAGAAGCTTCAGGATGGGTTCCTTCGAATAAAATTTCTCCTGACGGGACTGTTAAAAAGGCGTTGATGACTTTCCTCCTCGCACCACATTGCGATTGACCTTGAGGTGAAAAAGACTTTGTTTCCGTACCGCGACCAATCAATTTTGCACCCGATCTTGCAGTTCGAAACTGCTCGAAGCTCGCAACCTGTACATTAAGCCATAAAAAATCCCGGTCATGGATAATAACCGGGATCCTTTGGCTTACGCCTGAATCAGAAGCTGATTGTATAAAACAATACGGGCAACAAAGGCAACTGGTCGGATGATTCGATCTTACCTGTGTGCTCGTCGTAGTAGTAACTGATGCGCGCCGCATTGTTAGTGAGGTTCTGCATGTCAAGCTTTAGCTCCTGACTCATTCGTTTGTGGTCAATACGATACGAAACTGCAAGGTTGATCATGAAGATATCATCTCCCTTTTTGAAAAAGGCTTTATCCTCTATGAACACCGTTTCTCCCTGCTCAATAGACCGCTCCAGATCAATTGGGGTGTAGCGCCGCCCTCCAAGAGCAGTCGCCTTGAGACTGACACCGATAACTTTCTTGCGGTTTTTCCGCGAATTCAGCTGATACTCTTTTCCGGCGAGCAGATTGCCAATATACCTTCCGTTGAAGAGCGTGTTTCGCTCAACGCCATCAGCTCCAACATAGCGGGAATCGAATAGTGAAGCCGTCGCGAGAAAGTAGTAATCATCTGCAAAGAACCGCTCCAGGGTAAATTCAACACCCATATTGTGACCGGTACCTGTGTTAACCAATTCCCGGTCTGTAAATCCTTCCACCTGATTAACCAGCGAGTAAGAGCTTAGCGGATTGTTCTCGACGGGTACGTTAAACAAATCCTGGTAATAAACTTCGGCTTTCATAAACAGGTTATCGGAAATCTTGTTCTCATAGCCGGCTACATAATGCCGGGCCTTGGTGAATCCGAGGTTCATATTTGGCATTTCCGGCTGACCTTCTTCGGCGCCGACAATTGCGTAGTAGTTGGTGAGCGTTTCCATCTTACCGTGGATTCCAAAGCCAGCGGTTAGCGCCTGGCGCGGGCTGAACTGCCAACGGAGACTCGTGCGCGGTTCAAGCGACCACTCCCGGGAAAGTGACAACCACTGCGTATGTACACCTGCAACGATTGACAAATCCGTTGTCGGTCGAACCTTCCACGTAGCGAACCCCTGCAGGTGTGTTGCTTCACCCGTGCGGTCCTGATCGCGGAAATACTCAGCCAACTGATTATTGTAATACTCGTTGTAGAAATCAAAGCTGTGACGGGTTGCGATCACGCCAATCTGTCCGTTGTGGCGCGCGTTGAATTTATGATTCAGGGTACTTTGACCTTTGATCGACTTCTTGCCGAGGCTGAAGTCATTCGTACGGAACATTTGCTCCACTGCATCTGGTTCGTATCCAAGGTAGCCGCTGCCGTTTCTTGAAACTGAAATGCTGTTCTGCAAGTACGTGCGCGTCGAAAGAGGCCAGTACTGCGTCAGGCCAATTACACCCATATCAGCCTTGTAGTGGCCGCGTTCCAGCAGGATGTCCTCGTCTTCCTCGTCAAACAGCTCTTCTGTTATGTTGCTCTTACCTCCGACTCCGAACAGCGAAAATGTACCGAACCTGGCAGTCGGAAAATGAAATTTAAAAGACAGGTCCTGGTATTTGGGAATCCCATCGAAGTCGACGAGACCGAGACTGTTGAGCAGCGACAGGGTTGAGTACCGATAGTTAATCAGGTAAGACGACTTCCCATTTTTTGAGAATGGTCCCTCCACCGTGGCATCTGTGCCTAGTACACCGATGGAAAGGCTGTACTCGCGTTTTTCGTTATTGCCCTTACGGAGTCGCATGTCAAAAACACCGGAAAGCGCGTTACCAAACTCAGCCGGAAAGGCGCCGGTATAAAATTCCGCATCGGACAGCATGGCGCTATTAAGCGCATTGATAGGTCCGCCCGTGGCGCCTTCATCGGAAAAGTGGTTGGGGTTGGGGATGTCGATACCTTCCAGGCGCCATTGGATCCCTCTGGGCGAGTTTCCACGCACGATGATGAAGTTGTTGCCCGACGGGTCCGAGTCGACACCCGCGAACGCAGAAACCATTCGGGCGGGATCGTTATATGAGCCGGCGTAACGCTTGGTTTCTTCTACCGTAAAGGTGCGCGCGCTGGTCAGGGCCATCTCGTTTGTAAGAGCCGACTTGTCCTGGTTAGCGGTGACCACGACGTCCTCCATCACAACCAGGGATTCCTTCAGGGCTACCTCGATCACCGTTTCTTTGCCCGCCGTGACCAGCAGGTTCGGGACTACGCGGTCTTCATAGCCGATAAAGCTTATCAGGAGTGTGACCCTGCCCGTCGGAACGTTCTCTATCCGAAAATTGCCATCGGCGTCGGTGCTGGCGCCAAGCAATTGCTCCGAGTCAAGGATCCGTACGTTAGCGCCCGGAAGGGAGGTTCGGGAGTCTTCGTCAATTATGCGTCCCCGGACCGTCTGCCGGATTCCCTGGGACGCAACATCGAAGGCCGCCAATGCTAAGACGAACAGCACAACGAAGGAAAAAAGAATTCTGAGTTTCATGAGTTAAGAATTGGTTTTCCATTGGACACCTCAGAATCCGTTTACCCCCTCCCGACCGGCGATTTTTCGCAAATCCAATTATCAATCAAATAGTGGATAAAAGAAGATAAATAATTATCTATCAATAAATTATATAGCCTTAAGTAAAGTAAATTATCAAGCCAATTCGCTAAGAATTTAGGCACTGTTTACGCCTACTCACACCTTTTTTAACGTCAGTCTACATACTTTGACAAGATGGCAGTCAAAAACGTGGCGTCAGAGCCTGATTTCGCAGCTTTTCAGAATTTGCAATTTCCTTTCTGTTCCTGACATGGGGTCTGAAATGCGCATCAATAGTGGATCATATTATATTGTTAATCAGTACTTTATTTAAGTCTATCTAATGTGTTAGATGAAATCTATTGCCTCTGCTCCTTTTGCTGCTTTTTTCTTCTGTAAACACTAATCAAGCCCCGGAAAAAAGCAGGCAGGAAATGAATGGAGTTGCTTAAAACCCATGTAGCTAACTTCAAAATACCTGCTCTCAGCTCGCGTGTCCTCGCTAAGTCTGGGTTTAATATGTCGATATATCCCGCATTCTTCCCGCATTCATCTCGCATTTGATCCGCATTTATCCCCGCTTATATATAAGGCGGAACATATGCGAAACCACCAGGAATGATATGCTCCGAATACCGAACATGAATCAGACTACCTACCCACTACTCGTGCCCTTGGACCTGATGTTCCGCCTCATCAACCGGCCCCAGGGTGCCCAACTGCTATCACCGGATGTTTGCGATTTTGCAGAACCGGAGTTTTCACCGCAAGGAGGCGTCAGGCACGGAAGACCGCGAGTAGGCATAGACCACGATTCTCCTACGCAATCCGTTGATTGAGCTACGTCGGCCAATCCATATCAGCCCAACTTTGTTGCATCAATTAGAACTAACCCAAGGAAAGATGAAAACAAGAAAAGTCTGGTTTGTAACGGGTGCCTCAAAAGGATTGGGGCTAGCATTGGTCAGGAAACTTCTGTTCAACGGTTATCGCGTGGCTGCCACGTCCAGAGATCCTAACGCCCTGATACATGAACTAGGAGAACCATCGGATTCATTTCTGCCACTGGCCCTGCAAGTCGCGGACAATGAGGACACAAAAAGAGCAATCGGGGAATGCGTCAGCCACTTTGGACAAATTGATGTCGTAGTAAACAATGCTGGCTATGGGCTTATCGGTACCCTGGAGGAACTAACGGCTGACGAAGCATATGATAACTATGCCGTGAATGTCTTCGGTCCCCTGAACATTATCAGGAATGTGGCCCCATACCTTCGCCGGCAGAAGTCGGGCGCAATCTTCAACATCTCGTCAGTGGGCGGATACTCAGGCGGATTTGCCGGCTTTGGGATTTACTGCTCAACCAAGTTTGCCATGGCTGGTTTCACGGAAGCACTTGCCGAAGAGATGAAAGATTTTGGCGTGAATGTTACCGTAGTATATCCCGGATACTTCAGGACCAACTTCCTGGCCGAGGGATCAATCCGTCGTCCTTCGGCCCCCATGGCCGAATATGGAAGTGCCCGCCTATCGGAAGCAACGCACCTCCAGACGATAAATGGAAATCAACCGAATGATCCGGAACGTGCGGCAGACGTGCTTATTGAGGTAAGTGAGCTTAGCACCCCGCCAGTACACCTGTTTCTTGGCAAAGATGCCTATGCCATTGCAAACCAGAAGATGGCGGTCATTCGCGAGGCAATGACTGAATTTGAGACCCTGGCAACTTCTACAGGGTTTACAACGACTGCCACCCCGGCAACAAGAAATGAGGTGGATAGCACGAATGGATTGGTACCGAAAAATTAAACATCCGTCAGATGAAAGCTATGGTTATAATCGTGTCCGGGGTGCTGTTGCTGTTGACGGTAAACCGGCCCGCTAAGAGCAATAAAGAAGTTGTGAAAGAGGCCTTTGACGCGTGGGCATCCCGGGAGGGCGACTTCTTCGACCTCCTTGATGAGCGCGTCCAGTGGACGGTACCCGGATCCGGAAGGTTTTCCCGAACATATCACGGAAAGAAGGATTTCATGGAGAATGCTGTTCAACCTATCATGAAAAAACTGTCAACGCCCATTTACCCTGCGATAAAAAGCATTACCGCAGAGGGCGACATAGTATGGCTGCATTGGAAAGGAAGTGCGAAGACTGCAACAGGAGGAGTATACACCAACGAATATGCGTGGAAGCTCTGCTTGAAGGACAAAAAGATCACGAACGCTGTTGCATTCCTTGATCTTACATCACTTGATACCTTATTCGAAAAAGAAACAAAGAAAGACATGGATACAACAATGGAGGAGTCAAAGGCTTATATTGGTATGTGGGTTACCGAGGATGGATACATCCGGCACGAATTGCTGCCTGACAACCGCTATGACGAAGCGCGCGGTGACCGCAAGAGTGCTTATCAGGGCAGCTACAAGGTGACGGGAAACCACATCGATTATAAGGACGATACAGGTTTTACCGCGGATGGTGAATTCCGCGATGGCATCCTCTACCATGGTGGAATGGTACTCTATAAGGAGGGAGATTGATCACAAATGGAAAACGTATTTCACTTCAAATCGATCGCCGAATTTCATTCATTCTGTAATCTCCCGGGCCCTGACCATCCCTTGATCAGTCTTATTGATTACAGCAAGGTCTCCTATCCAATCAGGGAAAATGAGCTGAAGTGGATTCAGCATTTTTATTCCATCGGATTGAAACGCAACGTCAATGCGAAATTCAATTATGGTCAGCAGGAGTATGATTTCAGTTCAGGGGTACTGACCTTCGTTTCGCCGTTGCAGTTTCTGAAAGTTGAGATCAATCAGGATGTAATTGTCGAACCCACGGGTTGGCTGCTGCTGATTCATCCGGACTTCCTTTGGAATACAGCACTCGCGAAAAAGATCAAATCCTATGAATTTTTTCAGTACGCCGTAAACGAAGCCCTGTTCCTTTCTGATAAGGAAGAAATGACTATTGTGGATATATTCCATAGCATAGAAAAGGAATACAAGTCCAACATTGACAAATTCAGCCAGGAACTTATCATTACCCAGCTGGAGATGTTGCTGATCTACTCAGAGCGGTATTATGAACGTCAGTTCCATACCAGGCGGAAATCAAGTCATGAATTACTCGAACGATTTGAACAGACTTTGTTGGCCTGGTTCAACAGCGAAAAGCCTTTGGAGCAGGGACTTCCCACGGTCACGATGATTGCAGGGGAGTTGAATGTATCTCCAAATTACCTTGGCACATTGCTACGACTTCATACCAAACAAAGTACACAGCAGCATATTCAGAACAAACTGATTGATCTGGCCAAAGAACGCCTGAGCACAACGTCGCTTTCCGTCAGCGAGATTGCGTATGACCTTGGTTTTTCTCATCCCCAGTCATTCAGCAAGCTGTTCAAGGAAAAGACGAACCTTTCGCCACTGGAATTCAGACAGTCGTTCAATTGAATATGTTATCAATTCTCTGGTATAGTGTAGACTTCAGACTTTAAGAACCTTAAACTCTTGAATTTAGTCTGCCGCTGTGAGACCGGGATGTTCTACCAATTCCTTTTGGTAAGCAACAACGTCAAGCACGGTATTAAACTTCTCTCCGACATTACGGAAGTGGGCACACTTCACGTAGCCTGCTTTTTCAAAGGCCCGGATACTGCTGACATTATCACCGGAGATGACGCCAATAAGGATGAATAGTTTTACGGAACGCGCCTCCCTTTCCAGATACTCAAGCGCCTGCCGACCTATACCCAGGCCACGAAAATCGGGATGAAGGTAGATCGTCACCTCCGCAGTGCGGTCGTAGGCCTGACGCTTCTTATGGTAAGTCAGAAAGCAATAGCCGGCAAACTCACCATCTGACTGAATAACAAATGATTTGTATCGCGGATGGTTGATGTACAGGAATTCGAGCATATCCTCGGGCGTGACAGGCTCGGTATGAAACGTTGCTGTAGAATTCGCGACATACCAGTTGTAAACTCCGGCAACGGCAGCAAGATGGAACTGATTAAGGGGTTCAAATTGGATGTTCATATTTGACAATATTGCCGGCGAGGTCATCTGATCCAACTAATCATCTATTCCGATCCGTTAAAAAATCAATCTCTTAATCCCAGTCATTATTTCACAAACTGCCCAAAATGCCACAGTGCTCCGGAAGGGTCGTGAACAAAATATTCACTGCCCCAGGGCTGGTCGTGAATCTCGGAAATTCGCACGCCGGCATACTTCTCACGAAGGTTTAATGAAGCTAATTCTTCGCGATGGCGGCGAACGTCGTCCACTTCGAGAAATACAACGAGGTTCTCAATCCATTCCCGATTGTAGTAATTCTGAAGATAAAAGCCCACTCCGCCGGAATGAAAGTACGACATCTTGCCATCAATCTGACTTTCTTCGAAACCGAGATCGCTGTAAAACTGTCGCGACTTATCAAAATCGCGTGAGCCGATGAATGGGCGGATAGACTTTGCGTGATGTTCCATGAAATCGTTATTCTATTATCGTTTCTGTCTCCTTTTGCTGTGCGAATAGCCAGTCCCAGACGCCTTCGGTATGCAGGATCGCATTGCCGATGTCGTGCGCCAGCTCCGGAAACTCCGTGTACTTTGGATCGCCACCGTTTTGTCTGATGACTTCAATAATGCCACGCGAACCACTTACAGGCACATTCCTGTCCTTAGCGCCGTGGAACGCCCACAACGGGATATCTACCAGCCGCTTACCGTATGCAGGAGAACCACCGCCACATATTGGGATCACGGCCGCAAACAATTCAGGCCATGTTGCGGCAATGTGCCACGCGCCGTAACCACCAAGTGAATTGCCGGAAAGATACCGACGCGACGGATCAATGGAAAACTCTTTTTCGATAGCCGCCATAGCTTCAATGACCAGGCTGTCAACAGCAGGCACCTTCTCGATACCGCCCCAGCACCAATGTTCCGGGCACTGCGGGACGAAAATGAACGCCGGGTAACGTATACGATTCATTGGTTCGGAAAACCACAGTGCCGGCAGCGTTGTGGCGATCTGTCGCGCGTTATCAGTGCCGCAGCCCGAACTCCCATGAAGGCCGATTACGATTGCATACTTTTTCAGGGAGTCATACTGCGACGGTATCAGCAAACGGTATCTGAGCGTATCGCCACGCTCATTCACAAAGACACGGGCGTCAAATGGTTTGGCTACCTCCTTTGCCCATTCAGAGATACCGTGCATGTCTTTGCTTGCAGCAATACTTTGTGCAATGAGTTTGGGGCTGAATATTACGAAGCACGTTATCGCGACGAGAAACGTGTAGCCAACATATCCGGCTGCTGTATCATCTTCCGTTCTTTCTGCTTCGCGCCGTTCGGAGATATAATTCAACAGGAAGAAGAACGGGATTAACGCACTTGCAAGGCCGATCCATTGATCAAGGCGTTCGAGGCTGCCATTGACACGGTCTCCTAGTGAAACGAATGCGCGCGAAAAAATGAAAACCAACGCGAGGCTGTGCAGCAAACTGTAAACACCTGCGATCCTCAACCAAATCCGGGCGCGGGTCCGCGAAAGCAGGATGCACAACGCGTGAACGAATTCAGCCAAAATCAGTCCGAACGTCGCCGCGATAAAGAGCGCCGAAATCTCGTGGGTGCGAATGATCTCATACGTTACGATTGCATGAATGATCTGCATCACGGGTACTGCAAGAAAACTCCAAAAGCATGCTAAATAGCGACGGTGCCAATAGTAAAGAATGAGGCAGACACCAAAAGCAACGTTAACCCCAGCCGAATAGATGATCCAGTTAAAGATGGCATGAGCTTCGAAAAAGCGGGAGCCGACTGTAAGGTGAAGCACACCCTGCGTAACTATCGATGCAATTAGTACGATGGTCAGCAGGCTTGCGTATGTATAAAAGTTTCGGCTCATTAGTTTAGATTTCAAGATGACAACCAACAGACCACCAGGTGGTACCCAATCAGTTATTTCACTTGTTGAGTAAGATACAAAACGAATTGATAAATATCAGATACCTGCCCTGAAATCCGCAACACTCACGTCAGTGAGAATACCCTCTTCAAACACGGTACTGTTACCATTGCCCGTTGGCGATTGTGAGCTGACTCCAAGCCAGATTCTTTCCGGATAATCATTGCGGTGCAGGCGCGCAAGGTTCCAGGTAATGTTATCGGCAGAGTAATAAAACCCCACCACTTCCGTGTTTGAGGATATCTTAAGATAAACCGATCGTTGCGACACTATGTCGTGGTTATTGTCATCCGACATAAACGCTGTCCGCACCGTGACTATACGATTTCTTCCACGCTCATCCTGTTCGAAGGCGAACTTGTGCCAAAGTTGATCATCAAAATACAAGTAAATCGCCCCGGCGTCATAGGTGGCTGCATGCACCGGTGTTAGTTTCGTAGTGAACGTGAATGGTTTCGAATTGTCTATCTCTGTGAGTAAGATGGGGGCAGTATGACTCCCATCGCCTTCCCCGGGTGGATTGAAGTAGTCGGTTCCGGGCTGACCTTTAAGGATCAGACCTGCGCCATCAATCGTGGCATGACCTATGGCGTTGTTCAATGAACGGGAAAAGCTAATGCCGCCCAAATTGATATTACAGCTATCACCAGGCTGATAGATATAAACGTCGTGGTCAGCAATAGGAATTTCTGGTCTACGGCGATCTTCCTCCAGCGAAAAACCGAGAAAAATCAAACCCAGAAATACAGGGGGAAATAGTAC
>JAEZDW010000340.1 GCA_023417955.1 Bacteroidota bacterium | reverse complement strand
ATTAATCGATCACGTGTAATGAATGGATTTCAAATCGGCCTGATTAACATCGGGAAGACGGTTCAGGGTACACAGATTGGCTTAATCAATGTCTACCGCGGCGGCAAGACGCCACAGACGCGGGATGGTACTTCAATCGGTCTCGTTAACATTGGATCAACAGGATACTTCGCTGTATATGCCAGTGAACTTTTTACAGCAAATGTTGAGGTTGCCACAGGCACGAACAAGAACAGAAGAATGAGTGGCGAGAACGCGACCCGCGAAATTATTAATGCGCTCATTTATGGGAAAAGCCCAGGAGGAGGTAACGAGTGGATCATTGGATACGGCCTGCGGAAAAAGTATCTCAACAGATCGTCGGCTCCAGGGTTTGGGCATATCCGCTTTCTCATGTTTGGCCTTGATGCGTTGCACTACAATCATTCATCTTCGCTTACACGGGAACTCAGTCTGATTGCGCGGCCTAACATTTCAGCAGGCACAAGGTTTCATCCAAAAAACCGAAACTTCTTCTTTTTCGGCGCATTGGCGTATAACCTTTATTTCACGGATACGGCCAGGGGAGTTCGCACCATGTTTGCCGATACAACTGATGAAGACAGCGATAATTTTCTGCATTGGCCCGGATTTTCCGCCGGTGTGCTGGTTAGGTAGAGGAGGAGTTAATTCAATGATCCACGTTATTCCATCTGCTTCCTTATTGCAATGAGGTCCTCGAGGTCTTTCGTTTCGGATACCTTTTCCAATCTGTAAGGTCTTTCAATCTTTCTGTTTTTATCAACTTAATCAAATCGGACTTTACTTTGTCATACCATGGTGTCTCAACAGCGGGTACGTTATTAAATCCGGCATACGTTACAAAGAGTTTTGTATGATTGCCCGCAAGTTGGCGGGATGTTTCTTCCCATACTGAACCGGGACTTGTAAACCCGGGAAGAAAAAGCACCGGGCTTCCCGTTCCGCTTTTCGCGACGCGAATCGCTGAATACTGTGCCATCCCGGAAAGGCTGGAAATTATCAATCCGGTTAATAGAAGGAGTTTTTTCATGTTGTGCATAGTTTTGGTGGCTCAGAAAGCGCTCATGAGACTTTTCTGAAAATTTCCCCTTTGATGCAGCAGTACGACGATTGTTACACGACAAGAGGATTTTTTTCGACGCGGTAATGGAAATTGGTATGGACTTGGCGTGGCGCCGTTCAGTTAAACTGGGATTGTGATAACGTGGCAGTCTGAAAAAAATGACGGGCCGAAACCGGCCCGTCACAGTTGGTTGTTAACTGGGGAAATTAACCATCCATTGAATGTCATACTTATCGATGCAACTTCCGTAGTATGCGCCCCAGAATGTATCCTGAAGATCCATGGTGACTTTCCCGCCGGCGGACAGTGCCTTAAACAGGCGTTCTGTTTCTTCGCGCGAGTCCGGTTCGAGACTGATATGAATATTGTTTCCGTTATTGACTTTCATGCCCATTGACTCGGGCGCGTCCGTCCCCATGAGTAGGTGTCCGCCAAGTATCGGAAGGGCTACGTGCATAACCAGGTTCTTGTCTTCTTCGGCTAACGGAGGCATGCCTTCCTGCGGCGGGATGTCTCCAAATCTGGAAATTTCACCTTCGAATTCACCACCGAAAACCTGCTTATAAAAGTTAAATACTTCTTCAGTGTTTCGATTGAAGTTCAGATACGTGTGTACACGGGCCATAAGTTTTGTGTTTAGGGTTGAACGTTTGATTTTTATGAATGTCGTTTAAACAGCATAAGTCTTCCACTTACCACGCGTGAACAACCAAAGGGTGAACAAGCCAACGGATGTCTCGGAAATGAATACACCCCAGAACACGCCCGACTGTGCCCATTCAAGTTTGATTGCGAGCAAATAGCAAAGCGGAATTTGAATCAGCCAGAAGAACACAAGGTTGATCTTTGTCGGAGTTGTCGTGTCACCTGCACCGTTGAACGCCTGGACGGAAACCATCCACCATCCGTAAACAAAATAGGAGTAAGAAATAATCCGCAGCCACTCGCCGCCAATTGCGATTACCTGTCCATCCTTAGTGAAGAGTCCGACGATCTCTTTGCCCGCAACAAAGTATGCCACGGAAATGATGATCAGATATACCATGTTGTAGCTGCCGATCTTCCATACGGACGATTCCGCGCGATCCGGATTGTTTGCGCCGAGGTTTTGACCAACAAGTGTAGCAGCAGCGTTGGAGAACCCCCAGGCAGGCATCATGGTGAACATCATTGTGCGGATTGCGATCGTTGCGCCTGCCACTGCTTCGCTGCCGACGTCTGAGAGGATGCGCATAAGGAAGATCCACGATGTCATCGAAACAATCATTTGGCCAATGCCACCCAGCGAAGTCTTGACAATGCTGAGCATTGTTTTGAATTCGACTCCGAGCCCGTCAAATGTGAGGCGTATGTGCTTGCCGACTTTGAACAATGACCACAGTTGAATAAGCACTCCGACGCCGCGACCAATTGTTGTCGCAATTGCAGCTCCTTCAATACCCATTGCCGGTATAGGGCCCCTTCCGAAGATTAGCAAGGGATCTAGAATGATATTGCATACATTCGCGATCAGCAACACACGCATTGCAATGGCTGCATCACCGGCTCCGCGAAATATTGCGTTGATGACGAATAACAGTGTGATCACAAGGTTGCCGCCGAGCATCCATTGCGTGTACCGATACCCATGTTCGATAGTCCATTCGTCAGCTCCCATCAGAATCAGCAACTCCTTTGAAAAAAAGATTCCGGCAATTGCAAATGGGATCGATGCGGCAATTGCAAGATATATGGATTGAACAGCCGATACTCCTGCACTGGTAATGTTTTTCTCTCCGGTTCTACGCGCAACTATTGCTGTTACTGCGGTTGCAAGCCCCATTGCTACCGAATACAAGAGATAAAGATACGTCTCTGTTAATCCGACACTTGCAACAGCGGAAGGCCCAAGCTTCCCAACAAAGTAGATGTCAGCAACGGCAAACGTTGACTCCATGGCAAGTTCCACAATCATCGGGACGGCGAGCAGAAAGATCGCACGCCCCAGTGGAATCTGTGTGTAGTCGGCTTCGCTGCCTCTAAGCGCATCGCCCAGGGCCTGCCAGAGTGACCGCGATTCCTGCGGCTGCATTTCTTTCGTCGTTCTTTCTGTGTTCATCGGACTAATTTTGAGTAAATCGGTATTGTTCTGTCCTTCCGGTTCGTGTTACAAAACTAGGAGGTTAAGGTTGTAGCTCAAGGGGCCAGTTCGCCAAGTTGTATGGCCGATTGCGGCAGACGCGGAGTGTCCATGATGCCTTTTTGCAGTGTTTAGAATGATATTTATTCATTGGATGGACGGACAATAACACGTGAAACCCTAAATTCGCTTATGCGTCTCCTTAACGTACTTCGACGATCATCTGTTACATTTCGAGCAGCATGGGCGCTGGCAGGTTGTTGTTTTCTGCTTGCTTGTCAATCACAAAAAGAAACTGGAGTTCCGGACGCATCACACGACGAAGGTACATTCGGATTTGATCTGGAATTCCTGAAACAATATGATGACGTAATATTGCTAAAGCGCGGTGATGCCTTGATCATTGTATCCCCAAAATACCAGGGGAAGGTCTTTACATCATCTGCAGAAGGAGAGGATGGGCAAAGTTTTGGTTGGGTGAACTATGAGGCGTTTACAGCGTCGCCAAACCCGCATATGAATGCGTTTGGCGGCGAGAACAGATTCTGGCTTGGTCCGGAAGGAAACGCATATTCACTCTTCTTTAAACCGGGCTCTCAAATGACATTTGACAATTGGCTTACGCCCCCACCTATCGATATCGAACCCTGGAGTATAAAACAGAAAAGTGATACATCGGTCACGTTATCAAAATCGATGGCACTCGTTAATTACACAGGCACTATGCTCAAAATCGATGTAATACGCTCAATTGATATTCTCGCGGAGCAACAAATACAAAGCGAGTTAGGCATCGCACTGGGTCGCGAAGTCCGTGCTGTGGGCTATCGCACTGACAATTCAATTACAAATTCCGGAAGCGCTCCGTGGACTCGGGAGTCTGGCGCGCCGTGTATATGGATACTCGACATGTTTGTTTCGACGCCGGGCTCCGTTATCGTTGTGCCTTACCAAGGCGGAGAGTCTGTTATAACTTCGAACTACTTTGGAAAAATTCAACCGGACAGGCTGCGCGTTCTTGATAGTCTGATTCTGTTACGGGCAGACGGACAATCTCGAGGCAAGATTGGAGTCTCACCAGTGGGTGCGAAGTCTTTTGCAGGAAGCTATGACTTCGACCGCGACATACTTACCATAGTTACTTTCGATCTCAGTCCGGAAGCGGTCTACCTCAACCAGGAGTGGACTACGGATAAAGACCCGTTCGCCGGTGATGCTGTCAATGCATACAACGATGGTCCACTTGAAGACGGATCTCTCATGGGCCCGTTTTATGAAGTTGAAAGCGTGTCACCAGCGGCCTTTCTTCAAACAGGCGAAAAGCTATCACACAGGCATACCGTTTTTCACCTTACCGGTGATCGTAAAGCATTGCGAAGTATTTTTTCTAAACTTTTTGGTCCGGTAGAAACTATTGAAGATTTCGTGAAAAATTGAAACTTCTGGCAAATCTCGGGAGTACCTTCGCTGGCTAGCAAAATTTTTTCTCCTCCATTGATGCCGATCGCTACCTGTCCGGCATGCGTTTTATAGCATTGATTTGACAGTGGAGTATTGAACCGCAATCTGTCGGCGCGTACTCGCACATTTAAAATCAAAGAAATGACGCTTCATTTGAATAGAGCTCTTACCGACCGCTTGCGTGGCAAACGTTCCTTGTGCGATACGTATCATGCCGTACGTCGTCATACGGAAATGATCTGCCAGCCATTGGAAACGGAGGACTTTGTCGTGCAGCCTGCTGTTGACATAAGCCCACCAAAATGGCACCTCGCGCATACCACGTGGTTTTGGGAGGAATTTATTCTTGTTCCATATCTAGCGGACTATACACGCTTTCACCCTTCTTACGCATTTCTATTTAATAGTTATTACAATCACTTCGGAGAACGCGTCCTGCGAATGGATCGCGGTAATATGTCACGACCAACGGTAAAAGAGATTTTTGCCTATCGTCGATATGTTGATGATCACATGGAAAAATTATTCCATGCCGGATCTCTTTCCGAAGGCGTTTCGAATCTGGTTGAAATCGGTGTCAACCACGAACAACAGCATCAGGAACTTCTGCTGGCCGATATTAAGTACATTCTTGGTCACAATCCTCTATTTCCTGTCTATGACTCCGGCTTTTCAGAAACGCCGAGACCGTATTTGGGGAAGGAATTTATTGAAGTCGCTGGTGGGAAGTACACCATTGGTTACGTTGGCGATGGTTTTTCATACGACAATGAGCACGGCGTGCACGAGGTAGTGCTACAAGATTTTTCGATAAGGAACAATCTGGTTACTAATGCCGAATATCTCGCGTTCATGGAAGATGGCGGATATCGCAATTACAACCTGTGGCACAGTGACGCGTGGGCATGGGTGAACGAAAATGACATACGATGCCCGCTGTACTGGCATTATATCAATGGCAAGTGGAAACGTTATTCAATGAATGGTCTCAAAGACGTGAAGCCTGATGATCCTGTTACCCATGTTAGCTTTTACGAAGCATTCGCGTTTGCAGAGTGGACCGGGATGCGCTTACCAACAGAGTTTGAATGGGAAGCAGCGAGTGAGCAATTCAGCTGGGGACAACGATGGGAACATACGAGCAGTGCTTACCTGCCGTATCCGGGTTACCGGAAACCTGAAGGTGCCGTTGGGGAGTACAATGGAAAGTTTATGATAAATCAAATGGTGCTGCGTGGCGCATCGGTAGCTACCCCTGCTGGTCACTCACGAAAAACATACCGTAATTTTTTTGCACCAAATCTTCGATGGCAGTTCAATGGAATCAGACTCTGTAAAAAATAACATGGTGTCATCACGGACGCAGCAACGAAGTATAATGGAAGTTGCAATGGAAGGACTGACGGACACGCCAAAGCGACTGCCGAGTTTTTTGTTTTATGATGAACGCGGCGACCAGATTTTTCGGAAAATCATGACGCTACCTGAATATTACCTTACTGGGTGCGAAGCGGAAATTATTCAGGCGAACAAAGAAATGCTGTCTATGCTGTTTAGCGATGACGGTGAACCTTTTGATCTCGTCGAACTTGGTGCGGGCGACGCGACGAAAACGGAAATACTCTTGGAATTGATGGTCGATAAACAAATTGATTTCACGTATGCCCCGGTCGATATTTCGCCGCACGTGCTCCAATTGCTGCGATCGCGGCTAAGAAAAACTATTCCGTCGTTGAAGATTGAACCTGTCAATTCGCGCATTGAGTCCATTCATGAACACCTGCACCGAAGCAGGAGGAGAGTGTTCCTTTATCTCGGCGCCAACATCGGCAATTTTACTTTCAGGGAAGCTAAACAATTTCTTCACCACGTGGCGGCGGGAATGATGAATGACGATATGATCCTTATTGGATTTGATATGAAGAAGGACCCCCGTATGATACTTCGCGCCTATGATGATCAGGCAGGGGTAACAAAAGAATTTAATCTTAATGTGCTTGCTCGACTAAACCGTGAATGCGGCGCCGATTTTAATTTGTTAAACTTCTCACATTTTCCTTCATATGACCCGGAGACTGGACTAACAAAAAGTTTCCTGGTGAGCAATGTTGATCAGGTTGTTACCTTTCAACAAGGGCGGAGAAAATTTCACTTTCGTAAATGGGAGACAATCCATACCGAAGTCTCCCTGAAGTTCGATACCCTGATGATTGATGAACTCGCAGAGTATGCGGGCCTCGAGTTGGCAGAATACTTCTGTGACTCGAGAGGCATGTTCTGTGACGTCTTCTTTGTCAAGTAGGTTAGCTCCTGTCGCCTTGCTTTGTGTGTAATGTGTAATCCCGGACTCCGCTGATAACATAATCCGGTTCAATCCAATCGAAAACTTACCGGAAAAAGGTACGCGGCGGTTCCTGAAAAGATAGAAGTCAGCTGTTTTTTGATGGGATTCTTTATCTTTATCCGCAAAGCTATTCTGCGTGAAGTTGATTGCGGTCACGGAGCACTCTCGTATCGGCGTTCGAATCCTGTTCGCTGTTTTGATATGCCATTTCTGGCCAGCACCGTCATTTGCTCAGTTTACGGATAGTAATCTGCCCATCGTTATCATCAATACGTTGAGTGGTCAATCTATTCCTGATCAACCCAGAGTTCCGGCAAATATGAAGATCATCTATCGGGGTGAAGGTCAGCGCAATTATGTGGCAGATGAGAGCGACGTTTCGAAGCTTAACTACAATGGACGCATCACCATAGAGATTCGTGGATCCAGTTCTCAATCTTTGCCCAAAAAGCAATACGGACTCACAACGGTAAAACAGGATAACTCAAATAACAATGTGAGTCTGCTGGGGATGCCTGAAGAGAATGACTGGGTATTGAATGGTTTTGCGTTTGACGCATCACTTATGCGTGATTATCTGTCGTACAACCTTTCCCGCCAGATCGGCAATTACGCACCGCGACAGCGCTACTGTGAGGTGGTTATTAACAACAACTATCAGGGACTCTATGTTCTGCAGGAGAAAATCAAGATCGACGACAACCGCGTTGACATAACGAAAATGGAACAAACAGATGTCAATGGAGTCTCGCTTACGGGAGGATATCTGATTAAGGCAGACAAGGTTACTGCAGAAGACCCGTCGGCGTGGACAATGCCTACGTATATCGGCAACGTCACCGACTTCATCCATGAGAATCCGAAGCCGTCCGAAATTCAACCCGCGCAGCATGTTTACATCCGATCTGTATTTAACAACCTCTCCTTTGCTGCGAACAATACGTCAATTACAACGGGATACCCCTCAATTATTGATGTTCCATCGTTCATTGATTTTATGCTTCTTAATGAACTTGCAGCTAACGTTGATGCGTATCAGTTCAGTACATTCTTTCATAAAGACAGAAATGGTAAACTGCGAGCAGGACCGTTATGGGATCTTAACCTGACTTTTGGAAATGACCTTACGATGTGGGGACTCAACAGAAGTTTTACCAATACGTGGCAATTCGATAACGGCGACAACGTAGGACCGCGCTTCTGGCGGGATTTGTATAGCAACACTACGTTCCGTTGTCATATGGCTATGCGCTGGAATGAGCTCATACAGCCTGGTCAACCCCTCCATCCGGATAATATCTATGCATTCATTGATGAAACAGTTGAGTTGATCAGTGAGGCAGTTGTGCGCGAGAATCAAAGATGGGGAACAATTGTCAATCATGGAGGTCATATTGAAGAACTAAAAACTTTTATTAATGCGCGCGTGCTATGGATGACAGGAATGCTCGGTTCATTTTCCGCATGTGCGAATGTAAGTCCTCCACCTCTTGTTATTACCGGAATAGATTATCATCCCAACACTTCGGGCTTGTTCCCCAATGATAATGCCCAGGAATGGCTTGAGATTACAAATACCGGGAGCTCGCCAGTCACGCTCACCGGTATCTATTTCGCAGGGACCGGTTTTATCTATCATTTTCCGCCGGGTTCGGTTTTACCCGGTAATGGCGTAATTCAAATCGCCAACGACAGGGCTACCTTTCGTCGCAAGCATGGCTATGAACCTTTTGGCGTGTTTACACGGAATCTTTCCAACAAATCAGAAAAACTGAAACTCGTTGACGCGTTCGGTAATGTTATCGATGAAGTTGAATACCAGGATTCCGCCCCATGGCCCGACGCAGACGGCAATGGAAAGTATTTAAGGCTTATCGATACTTCGCTTGACAATAGTCTGCCTAATAGTTGGGAAGCTTCGGACGAATCAATAAGTTCGACGGTCGTTATCGTTGCTGCGGAGGAGGCTCCCCGTATTCAATTATTGGTCTGGCCGAACCCTGCCTCCGGATTTGTTGAGATTTCTTCACCTGAAGTCATGCTTCGGGTTCGCGTGACCAATGCTCAGGGACAAGAATTGCTGTCGATACCCGTTAGGACTAATCATACCAGACTGTCGCTAAAAACTATACCCGCCGGCCTTCATTTGATTTCAATCGAAACTACAAAGGGATCTGCCGTCAGGAAGCTCGTTGTGGAATAATAATAATAATAATAATGAATTCAACCCGTTGGTCGGATTGCCACCCCAACTCCTGATAAAAAAGTGAAATAAAATATGGTGCAACCCATCAGTTGCACATATATTTACAACCATCGAGTTGCATAATACATGAGAAGAGATGTTTTTCAAGGCCTGGCCGATCCGACCAGGCGGGAGATTATTGTACTGCTATCACGAAAGCCAATGACTCCTAATGCGGTGGCCGAGCATTTTGATTCGACCCGTCAGGCAGTGTCAAAACACATGAGATACCTCGCTGAGTGTGAACTGGTCGTTCAGCAGCAGCAGGGGCGAGAGATTTACTACCATTTGAATGCGACTAAAATGAAAGAAGTTGACAAGTGGCTCGCACAGTTCAGGAAGTTGTGGGAGGATCGTTTTCATCAACTTGACAATGTTTTGTTAAAACTAAAATCCCGAAAAAAATGAAGACGAACCTTTTGCTCGATCGTACATTCGAAAACGAATGATCGTCGAACAAAACCTTCGGCGCCTTCTGCCGGAGGTTCCATTGTTATTCTGGCGATCGAGAGCAATCAAACCAACCAACTCCGCCAAACTTTCAATCCTGAAAACCTGAAAACCGAAACGTTTTATTTCATCGTCGCCAAAAAGCTTACGACATCCCGTATTTCCTTTTTGGTAAGCACAGTTCGTATCGGCGGCATACTTGATGCTCCATATGTCTTGTTCCGGATCGCCTGCTGCTGAATTACCGTATCTGGTTTTGTGCCTACTTTGAGTTTCAGAATCTTCTGACCGTCTTCCTGAACTATTCCGCTCAGTTTCCGGCCGTCGGTTAGCTCAACCGTTGCAAACCCGTAGCCCGCTGCAATCCGTGCGCTGGGGTCAATGAGCGATTCGAGCAGTTGTTCGCGTGTAAGTCGGGAGGCAACTCCGTTAAGGGGCGGACCCGCAGTACCGCCGTAGTCACCGTAGGTGTGGCAGCGGATACATTGCGCGCCCTGGTGAGCGTAGAAGACGCGAGCACCTCTGTCGGGATCACCACCTAACAACGCGCCGGCATATGCAGCTTTGAGGGTGTCGGTAGCTGACCTTTGAATGATTGACTTTAGTTGCTGTTTCAGATCCTGCGCTTTTACCTGATCAATTGCGTCTGACAGTTCCAGCAAAACCTCGGGAGCAAGTTTTCCGCTTTCAAATTGGCTGAGTAGTTTTTCAATTGAGGGTCGCGCGTTGACTGCGGGAACCGTTCCAAGTGTGGCGAGGGCAGCCTGCTTTTCCTCAACAGTGCCTCTGGCGATTACCCCCTCCAGCATGGGAACAGATACCTCCGGTTCAAGATTCATTTTTGGAAGAAGGTCAAGTGCCGTTACGCGCACCTTCTTTTGTTTGTCCTGCAGGGCAAGTTTGATAGCATCTGCCATGCGTTTGTCATTTATCTGTGCGAGTGACTTGACCGCTTCTTCCCGAACAGTCGGATTGTTGTCAGATGAAAGAGCCGCGAAAAGACGTTCAGCTCCATCAGCAATTTGCAGTTTGCCTATTGCTTTGATGGAAGCAACGCGTACGTCGGGATCAGTCGTTCCGGCAAGACGGATGAGCGCATCTTTTGACAGACGTTGCACGATTCCTGCGTCGCGCGTAATTTCTCCACGATAACGCCCATCAACACGATCCACTACAGATGGTTTCGCCCACGTACTTAACGCAGCCAGCGCCTCAGCACGCATAGCAGGAGGGTTGTTTTCGCGAGATGCATAAGCAATAAGGTTGTTAATGCCTTTTTCAGTTCCTGCACGCAGATTTGCATTGATGGACCGTCGGATGAGTGCTTCATTTTTGAATGGCGTCGTGGGCAAGATGTTGCCCAATGCCGGAATTGCACCCTCGATGGAAAGGTCGTCGTTGATGGCACGGGCAGCCTCGGTTACGACGAATTCATCTTTGTCGTTTAGGAAATTCGCTACTCCGGTGTCGCGCATTCTTCGCAATGCTACAACAGCACCGATGCGTACAGCGCGTGACGCATGCGTTGAAAGTGCTGCCACTTTTCCGGCGTCGCCGATCCGTGCGAGTGCAAGACTCGCCGCATGGCGGATATATGTGTCCTTGTCATCATTGGCGGCAAGTAATTCTATGAGCGGTTCCACGGCCGGTTTGTAAGCAATGCGTCCGAGTGCTTCGGCTGCGAAGAAGCGCGCGCGGCTGTATTCATCCTTCAACAGCGGAATTAGTTTATCTCCATCACCCTGAAAACGAACATCGCCGATCCATTTGGCAGCCTGTGCCCGAATTTCAGGGTCGGCGTCAGTGAGAACCGGTATGAGTGTTACTCCATAACGTACGTTCTTGCGGGTGAGCTGACTTATTCCCCATATCGCGTGTACCCGTGCAAGTTGATGCTCACGTTGGTCAAGGGCTGCTGAAAATATCGCCATGCCTTCATCATCGCGGTTGGCAAGTTCGAACTGCGCCTTCAGACGAATACGCATATCCTTGTGGCGGAGCAGATCACCTAGTTTGAACTTATCGTATTTTGTAAAATCATCGCCCAGCAATTCCTTTACTTCCCTGCGTTCCTCATTGTTTGGATTGTCGACGTCAAGTTTCCAGATACGACCATGGTCTTTGGTGCCCCAGCCTTCGATCCAGTCGCCGAAATAGATGGCGCCATCGGGTCCCCACTCCATTCCGGTCGCAAGTACACCGCCGAGAATCTTTTTAGTCTCTGCAAGCTCGAATGTCGCGCCCTTTGGTTTCAGCCGGAAGCCATGGATGCCTGATTGCGACGGATTCCCGACGAACTCTGCGACAAAGAACATATTCTTCCATTCTTCACCGAGCCCAGTGCCTGGATTATAAAGCATGCCCGTAGGGCCGTTAACGTAGTTGGCAATTGCCGGTGTGATGTAGGCAGCCTGCCCCTCGAAATGCGGAACGTACAACTTTTCATCCATCCATACCTTGTACTTGTTGTTGTCAGGGTCGCGATATTTACCAAATTGCCAATTGATACGCCAGCCAATATCGGCACCGTTGACTACGTAAACGATCCGTTCACTTTCTCCGGGATGATCGCCGTCGTTGTCTTCGCTAATCAGGTTACCGTATTCGTCAAATACAAATTCGTGTGTGTTGCGATTGCCATAGGCGAAGACTTCGAAGTCGCTGCCATCCGGATTGGCACGAACGATTACGCCACTGTTGGGATGCTCATACTTCTCACCGTTGGGACCGGTTCCGCTGAAACCTATATCGCCAATTTGCCAGTATATCCTGCCATCAGGACCGACTTCAACACCTGACATACCGTGGCCGCTGAATCCGATGTGGACACCGTACCCATGGGAGAGCGACTTCTTCTCGTCGGCCAGACCGTCGCCGTCGGTATCGTTGAGTTTCCACATGTCAGGACCAATAGCAACAAAAAGATCCTTACCATGTTTCATCACACCACCTGCCGCATCGGTAATTTCATCGTTAAAGTCTTCAACTTCGAGTTGAGACAGGTCTGCCAGACCATCGCCATCCGTGTCTGCAACCCGGTAAACATGCTCTTTTTCGACAGTCATATCTTTCCAATCGCGTGAACCGTCACCGTTGACGTCGGTGAGCCATGTATTCTTGTCACTGTTTTCGGGAGAAAGCACCTTGTGAAGGAAGGCGCGCTTTTCTTCGACGTTCTTCAATGCGATTGAGCTGAGCTCCCAATCCTGATGTCCACGTATATCAAACTCTGAATTCTTTTGACGGTTTGTGCGTGTGTAATAGACGTTACCGTAATCATCTACGTCAATTGAAACCGGATCGGCGACCAATGAGTCTACGCCCCATATCTTCAACGTTAATCCTTCAGCAATCTGCGGCGTTACGGATGATTCTATTTGTTGTGCGAGTTTCCTCACGGCGTCGGCGTCCATTCGTTTGATGCGTTTGTCAGCCGGCGGCGTGTTCTTGTTTTCGTTTCCGCCGCCACATGATATCAGGAAGAATCCAACGGCCACTGATACAACCATCGGACGAAGAGAGAATTGTCGGATAAATTTCATAGGTAAAGTTGACAGAATCGGTGAAATATAAATGAAATTATCGAAAGCTGTATACGTAGACGGTCTTCCTCCGCAAATTGTCTGTTTACCTGGTCATCTCAACAGGGTCCACTGTAAAACCCATTCGCCTGAACTCCTCCAACAGACCGCAGTGGCGTTGCAGATGTGCGTAGCCCACCGCAATAAAACAGTTGTTAGTTCGTATGAAATCCGGTAATATCTGCATCCATTCGTGATTTCGTTTTTTTACAAGCACGTTATCACTGCATGGCTGGTCAAATGCGTAGTCTAACTCGAACGCACGATAAGTTCTTGAAAGCTGACACAACTGCGGATCCGGAGTCGGATCGTTGAAATAGTTTATCCATCGCCGGATCACTTTTCGTTCGGATTTCCAATCAGGAAAATCGAACTCTTCATTGATGAGTGCCAATTGCATACTATCGGTCTCCAGTCCAAGCACCGTGAGATCGTGATCCTTTGCAAGCGCAATCAGATACGAGTCGAAATGATCCCATTTATCGCCGGGCTTAACCGTGTTACATTTGATTTTTTGGTACTCCTGCTGCAGCTTCCAACGTAACTCAACTGGTTTTAATTTGCGGATATCTACTTCCCAGCTTCTGCTGATCTGTTCGACTTGACTGAAATATTTTAGGCCAAGAGCTTTTTCAATTGCCTCTGAAGGAGGTCTCTTCATGATGGCCCTTCGCGTGTGTTCAACCGGATCAATCGATTCGAAAATCGCAACATCGCATTGATATAAACTTGATGAGATACTTGGCAACGAGTCTGCAAATGAATTGCCCATCTGGTGAAACGTGCCCAGGATGAATGAGGTATGGTGGCTTACAGAGTCTGTCACGCGCCACAGGATCGTATTCTGCGCATTAATACGTCCAATGGTGAATAGTGCCAAAACAGTTACGCTGATAACGAACAGACAGCGATGATTTATAAATTGATACATGCAGAGCCTGAATAAGGTGTTGTAAAATAGCAAAATTTGGTTGTGTTGTTAGCTCACGTTATACCGGTGGATGCTTGAGAATCGCATTATGCGCATTGCTTTCGCAGGTTTGTACTCAAAGAAGCGGCGGCTGCTTAACTAATCACTGTTTCCGTTGATGTTGGCGGATAAATTTTGTAAACTTTGTATAGATCAAAACCCAGTCTGTATGAATGTAATTACCGACGTTGAAAAGTGGGGTAATAGTCATCGCCCTGCTTTTCTGGATATTGTCCGCATTGTACTCGGCGTGTTTATCACTTACAAAGGCGCGTACTTTGTTACGCATATGAATGACCTTGAAATGATGGCATCCGGGATAAACAACTACTTTGCAGGCGCGTACCTGGCTCACTATATTGTGTTTGCGCACGTATTGGGCGGACCATTGATCGTCATGGGTTTGTATACACGTATCATTTCACTCGTGCAATTGCCGATTCTCATTGGCGCTGTGTTCATGGTGAACTATCCGCGTGGCTATATTGCATTGGGTAACCACATGGAACTTTGGGTTTCACTTTTAGTGCTGGTGGGCTTGATCGTAATGATGGTTTTCGGCGCAGGAAACTACTCTATTGATGCAAAACGCAGACGCGAAATGCAGGCCGCACAACATTAGTCTGATTGGTTAGTACTAATAGGCTATAGGAACTTTGTTCTTATAGCCTTTTTTATTTTAGACGTGTTTCAAAAGTCAGGTTCCGCCTGCCGGAACAGGTTGAGTTTCCCGTGACCGTTTTGTTGTCTTCTTCCCCCCAAGTGCTCTTAGCGACGCGACAAAACCGAAGATGAGCGCGCCTTCGCCGAGTGCGAGAACTAATAGAGCAGCCAACTCATGACCGGCACACGATAATGAACAGCTTAGTGCCCCGATGCCAACCGTTGCGACTACGAATAGAACGATGACAAGAATCTTCAGGCCCATTCTCTTCTTCCGTGGCGGATCCGGGTCTTTGGCTTTTACCCTTTCAACGGATGGTGCATCCTGGATCTGTGTATTGGAAGTAAGTTGCGTTAGCTGTTCGGATATGTGGGAAGTGTTCGTGTCTTGAGCTGCTCGTGTTGTGATATTGGCAGTCGTATATACCATCGACGTTCCGGCAGCGAACAAAAGCATCTCACAAGTTTTCCTGCGTATAAAACGACTTGTAAAATTTTCAAGCGAAAAGGCCGTCGCCGGATAGGCGAGAATTGCTGCCACTGCGGCTGCGCATCCTACCCCTAAGACGCTGACCGGGACAATATCTCCTTCGTTGGCAGCAACAACACCGGCAGTCAATGCCGCACCAATTGCCACGGCGTGGATACCTGTTATTGCAACACGCGACGCAACGGGGTTTCTGGCTGCCCAAGCACTGATATGCATCAGTACTGTTGCAAATCCGGCTAACAGTGCCAGGCTGCATACTAATGCTCCGGCCATCATTGCCGGAAAAAACCAATCCGGTCGCGTTCCGATAAGCTCAACTGATTGACTTTCGTTAATTGTGTTCGTAAGATTGAGATCGCCTGACTGTCGGGGTTCGGTAGGCTTCAACTCTCGAGCAGATTCTACCATGAATGGGGGTTTCGCCAGACGAGGTTCTTCAACGATGATATTGGTACCAGCGTATAGAATGGGAAACTCCGTCGTGCTAACAGTTGGAGAATCGGGCTTTTCCTGCGATTCCCTTGTAAACGATCGTCGTTTTTCGCTCCGCATGGAGTAATCGGGTTGTAGTCGGGGTTGCTTCCCCGGTCGTGAAACAATGCGCCTCTTTGCGAGTATTTTGCATTCATTCGCTGAATGCGAACTAGTCGAACTAACGAAAAATGATGAGCATCCTGCCAAAATCAGGAATACGGCTAGTATCAGGAGGGGTGCGCGCATAACCTTGTGTTTTGATGAAAGTTAACACGAAGGGTGTCTGCGCGCCATACCAAAAAATAGGTAGATTTCAGATTGGAAGTTCGTATCAGAACGTTTCCTTTATTAAACTTAATTACCGGAACATCGGATTATATGAAAGACTTGGGACATAGGATTGAGAGAGCGCGTGAAATTACACTCATCGGCGTCAGCATGAGAATGTCTCTTGCCTTAAACAAAACCGCTGAACTTTGGCAGATCTTTATGCCCAGACATCACGAAATCAAGACGACGATTGGCAATGTGCTTTATTCGGTGGAGGTGTATGATGATCTGACTTACTTCACTGCTTTTGATCCAACAAACGAGTTTGACAAATGGGCCGGCGTTGCCGTTGAACGTCTTCAGATGGTGCCTGAAGGTATGTCAAAGTTGTTGATTCCTGCAGGCGAGTACATAGTCTTTGATTATAAAGGTCGCCCCAGTGAAGTTGGTCCGACGTACCAGTTCATTTATGGCCACTGGCTGCCAAATTCAGAATACAAACTCGACAATCGTCCACATTTCGCGTTGATGGGAGAGCGGTACAAAGGCGAGCATCCCGATTCGGAGGAGGAATTGTGGATCCCTGTCGTTTATAAATAACGTAGAAAAAAAAGCCGGCGATGCTTTTTGTGCAATCGCCGGATAATTTCAAATGGATGGTTATTGTTATTTGAGTTTTTCTTTGACCATTCCACACGTTAGCATTTTGTCGCCGAAGTAAGGATTGCGGATTTTTTCCTGATCGCTAAGCCAATAGCCACCTTCATCGTTAAATGCCATCGGGCAATACTCATAAAACGCTTCCTTGCCGCCTAGCCCAAACGCCTTTACGCTTTTGTAGAGCTTATCCGACAAGTTGCTGAACGCCTTGCGCTGTACTTCGATATCTGATGCGGATTCGATTTCATTAAGCGCAGTTTCCATAGGCGCAACGAACGTCATCCAGTCGTTATGCGCGGCGCCTGTAAGGAGTTTCATGTCCACCTTTGTGAGAGATTCCCCTGTTTCTTTGGCCTCAGCTTTTGCTGACTCAGCATCGGATGCAACCAACGCATCTTTTAATTTGACATACGAAGTAAATACTACCGCCAATTGATTTTGGAATTCGGGAGCAACCTCGAATTGAGGACCTGTTGCATCTTCGTCGGTTGAACCGGCATGCTCTGTTTCGTCGTTATGGCCATGATGGCCGTCGTGTTTACCGCCGGAACAGCTTGTGATCAGGGTTGCCGTTGCAACTGCCAGAATCATGTTGTAAAGGATCGATCGGATTTTCATTTTGTTCATTATTGGTTTTTGATTAATTATTTTCCTTGAGATAAACTAATGGTTATGTCCCGCCATCGGATCACTGCCCTTTTTCAGTATCAATTCCGCATATAACAGGTATGCACCTGAGACAGCAACGGTATCACCTTCTGCCAAACCGTTGGTGATCTCAACGCGGTCAAATGTTTCTATTCCCGTCCTCACCATGACCGGTCGGAAGGTATTGTTGCCAACCTGTCGGTAAACGTGGGTTCCTTTTCCATCCCGGATGACTGCATCAACGGGGACAGCTAGCGCCTCTTTGGAAGTGTGCGTCAGGTAAATCTGAACTTGTTGGCCCGGCGTAAATCTTCCGTCGGCGTTGTCTACAGATGCACGCATAATTACGATTCGCGTTCCCATTCGAAATTCCGGACTTAAGAAGTTCACTTCTGCTTCCACGGTCTCCTTTTTGTCGTTTCCGGTACGCAACGTAATCCTGTCTCCGGTTTTCACAAGCGACGTCTCACCGGGATAAAGCTCGGCTTCCACCCACAAACTGCTTACGTCTTCAACACGGTATATCAACTGGCCCTCGGAAACGTACTGGCCTTCAGTTGTCTTAATTTCGGTAACAGTCCCCGATGTAGGCGCGAGAAAAGTGACGCGCGGCTGCAAGGATGCGGGTCCATCAAGTTTGCTGATTTGTGTTTTCGTCAGGCCATATAAAAGTAGTTTCTTCTCGGCTGACTCAAGAAATGTCTTGTACCTTTTTTCAGTGTCACCAAGTGCCTGGTATTGTTCTTTTGCGAGCAGATATTCCTGCTGCAAAGTAAGTAGTGTTTCACTGTATAGCACATACAGTGGCTCACCCTTCCTGATGGCCTGACCCGTTTCTTTGACAAAAAGTTTTTCGATGCGTCCGCCGGCCCTGCTGCTGATAGCCTCGCTGTGTTGTTCATTCAGCGCGAATCGTCCGTTGATTGCAACGGTCTGGCCGATGGTCTTTTTGGAAATCTTTTGTGTCGTGATGTTGGCAAGTTTCACCTGACTGTCAGTCAGCATAAGGTCGGTGCCAGCAGTTCCGGCTTTGTTTGCGTTAATCAAGTCCATCCCACATACAGGACAGGTTCCGGGCTGGTCCGAAACAACCTGCGGGTGCATGGGACAGGTGTATGTTTCGTCCGCGCTGTGGGCATGTTCTTCGTGGGTCGTTTCAGGCTTTTGTTTTGAGCATGCCGCAAACACGAGCATCGCCATTATGAGAATGTATGAAGCTTTCATCTTAGTCGTCGGTTTTGATGAAGTTCTCGCTATCGATAAGATACTGCGCATTGGCGGCAATCTCGTCGGAAGATGCGAGACCTCCCGTGATTTGTATTTCGTTGTTTGATTTCATTCCCGTGGTTACGGTTTTTGGTTTTAGTGTACCACGTTGCTTAACAAATACAATCGTCCTGTTTCCAAGATCCAGTATCGCTTCCCTGGGTATCCACAACGATTGTTGTGAGGGTGGCTCAATGGTTGCGGTTACCAATTCACCAATGCGGAGTTCGTCCGAACGTTTTGTAATTGCTCTTACTTTGATGAAATCCTGACCGTTTTCAAAGAATGGCTGAACCAGGTCGATCGTAGTTCGTTCATTTCTACCGTTCCCGTAGTCCAAAAATATTGAGTCGCCTTTTTGCAGTGAAACGCCGTTTGTAGTGGCAAGATCCAACTCCACTCGGAGCGCGCTGGTATTTACAATTGTAAACATAGGTTGACCGGCAGCAACGTAACTACCTTCGCGGATCATAGTATTTCCTGTGATTGAGGAAGACGAAGGTATCGAGGACAAAGCAGGTGAGGACGCACTCATGGCACCACCCATTCCGTTGCTCATTCCGTCACTGGAAGAAGATATGGCATTTGATGGCAGTGTCTCGGCGGATTGTCCGGTGATAAGGTATCCCGTATGGGGGCTATACACCGTAAACGTGTTGCTTATCTCTCTGCGTTCGACTAGTCTGCTGATTTGTGCAGATGACATACCAAAGAGTTCGAGCTTGCGTTTTGCGCTTTCAACGAGGGGGGTGTTCTCCGGATCGTTTTCGAGCAGAAACAAGAACTCGCGCTGGGACGTGATTAGTTCCGGGCTATAAATTGAGGCTACTGCCTGACCCTTTTTCACGGGTTGAAACTCATACTTCAGATAAACGTTTTCGAGTCTGCCACCTGTACGCGCTGCAATGGTCTGGATGTTGCGCGTATCGTATGTAACTACGCCGTGTCCTTCCAGTGATGAGCGCTGCGGCTTGTACGTTGGTTTTATCGTTTTGATGTTGGCAACGACAACTTCATTGGGTGACTTGATAAGTTTTGCAAGATCTTCTGTAATCTCCACTTCCTCACCCGGGCGTGCCTTGCGAACGAGGTCCATACCGCATACAGGACACGTCGACGGGCGATCTGAAACAACGGTGGGGTGCATCGGACAGGTATAAGTGTCGTTGTGTTCAGTATGGTCGAGCTTCCCGTTGCATGAGGCGAGGGCCAACAACGCAGCCAATACCAATATGATCCAGTTATTTCTCCAGTTCCTTTTCATATCGTGCGATCATGAGGTAATATTCTTCGAGTTTGGTGAGGTATTCCATCTGAACCATGTTCAGTGCTTCCCAGGCGTCGATCACGACAGGAAGTTGTTCCCGGTTTTCTTCATAGGCGAGCATCACGGTCTGGTAGTTCTTGTTTAATGCCGGGATGATTTTCTTCTCGTAATTATCGAGTTGCTGTTTCATACGGGTTAGTTGTGTCGCCATACCTGCCAGCATGCCTCGTGTTTCGACTAGAATCGCCGTCTTAGACTTTTGCATAGCTTCGATGTCATACTGCATGCCCTTCACTTCCGCTTTGTACATTTTTGAAGACCACGGCGCAAACGGAATAGACACCATCGCCATGGCGGCGAACGATTTGGGCATTCTATCCCCAATTGGTTGCATGTGATCAAACCGGATGCGGAAGTCAGGCTTTCCCTGCACGCGCTGCAACTGCTGGTTTAGGCGCATCACTTCAATCGTCTGTTCAATTTGACGGATGTCGCTCCGTACCTGACTCAATTCTGCAGTGTCGGTAACGATGCGCATTGGTTCAAAGTTGACAACGGTTGTTGTGTCGATCGCAATGGAGTCGGTGCCTGGTATATTCATCAATGCTTTTAACTGATAGCAACTACGTTCGATCTCAGAAACAGTCATTAGTTGCATATTCTGGACTTCACTCAAGCGTCCTTCAGCTTTGTAAATGTTTCCCAGCGTACCCTGATTGTATGGATAGCGAATACGTGCAAGCTTAAGCATGAGTTCGATGATGCGTTCGTTCTCCTTTAGTACCGAAAGTTTCCTGTCGGCGACAAGCCATTGGTAGTAATAGGTCTTAGCCTCCGATCGGAGTTCATTGTATTGGGCAGAACGGCGTTCGTGTTCAATCGCAGCTTTTGATAGGAGGTAGTTCCTGTTGGCATTCAACTTTGCGGGGTTGGGAATGTCCTGCTCTACTGAAAACATCCATGAGCCGCGCTCACCTTCCGTCATGGGTCTTTGTCCCGGATATGGTTTCATAAACGTTCCGGCGCCAACCATGGGAGCCATCCACGATTTTGCACCTGCTGCATATTCGTTTAAGGCATCTGCTCTTCGCTCGTACTCTTCGAGCATGGGGTTGTTCTGTTCAATGGCAGCGAGAACACTGTCGAGCGAGATGACTTGCGCGTGCAAGGTTACGGAGAGGAGGAACAAGATCACTAACGCGAACCCGCGGCAGGGATAGAAGTGGAAAGCCCGACTGGGATTTAGAGGGATTAAGGGATGAACAGAATTGGAAGGCAGGTCCTGGTTTTGGCGAACCAGGGATGGTTGCGAATTGTTTTCACAAAGATTCCGCGAGAAGTGAAAGGAAAAGTATTCCTGTTCGTATGAAAGGCTTGGAACGGATAGCCCGACCCGCCTTTGGCGGGAGCCGCCCAAGACACGACTAATAAGATTTTGAATGATATTCTTAATGTTTAACGTCATACACTTCCAATTTTCCGAATTTTTTGAGTTCGTATTCTTTTGTCATCAGGAAGATGAGCGGTGTAACGAGCAGGATATGCGTCGATGATGTGAGTACACCGCCGATCATGGGTAGTACGATAGGCTGCATCACGTCGCTGCCTACGCCGGTTGCCCACAAAACAGGTACAAGTCCGAAGAGGGCAACGCAAACCGTCATCAGTTTTGGACGCAGGCGTTTTGCTGCTCCTGCGATAACGTATTCGCGGAGTTCGTCTTTATTTATCGTTTCACGCGAGTTGCCTCTCAGCCTGACGAGTTGCTGCATGGCGTCGTTCAGGTA
>JAEZDW010000316.1 GCA_023417955.1 Bacteroidota bacterium | reverse complement strand
ATCTTGCGATCGTAGTCAAAGATACCTCCTCAAGGCGCTAACACGAGCCTTCAAATCTTTCAATTGATCTGTTGTCATTTGGTGAATGTTAATTTTTTAAAGGTGCAAATATACCGGTGTTTTCGTTTAATCAAACGCCGACTGCCTGAGATCAGGACGGTAAAACCCGGAACGGTGGTCGACAACCCGTAATCGGTACTTTCGCCCGATTTTGCAGTAGTTTTTCCTGATCAGAAACAAAGGCAGGCCAACACCCAGCATCGCAGCAGAAGCAATAGTGACGTTTTTATCCAGATTAGCCGACTCTCCATGAACAAGGACGACGTTTATCTGGTCGACTAGAAAATATCCGACGCCGCCTGTTACAAGTACGCCTCCGACTACGTTGGCAAACGAACTGCGTTTGAAATAGATTCGATCAAATTGATGGAGTGGTACCACCGTTCTGTGAAGCGTCACGGCCGTATCCGAGAGGTTGTTAACGTAGCTGCGTCGCATCTGACGAGAACCCTTCAGCGAGTAAGTAATCTCATCACCGGGAAACAAGCGAAGCAAAACCTTCTCGCCCTTTAGTATGATGAGTTGTTGTTCAGAGCCCTGGGCCATCGCAGAAAGTGAACACAAGAAAGTTACAGCAACAAGAAGGCGTGACATTGCATAAAGATAATCAAGATGGGAGATTGATTCGTTACCGCGACTTGTAACGGTGAGAATCGGCATCAATAACCACCAGACGGTTACTCCGGTTTATCCGCGTGAGTGCGTCCGTCGTAATCATAACGACCCCTGCAGAAATAAGGGCTGCAGAAACAATAAGCACTCCGCGATCCGGTTCATAGTCCTTACCCTGTACAACGGTAAGCGTAATATAATCACCAAGCCCAAGGAGCACACCCGCAAGCAGCACCTTGTAACCACGCGACTTCCAGACAGCCTTATTTTGTGATGCAACACTGCCCATGCGCCGAATGTCCGCAACGTTGACGGTATCGGTGCTTATTATTAATTGGAATGATGAAATGGAAGATATGACACCTTTGCGCTTACCAGCGTGAAGGGTCGAATATTTTATTTCGTCGCCGACATCAAAACGCGAGATCACGCGCTCCCTCCTTGCGAGCAGAAGTTGTTGGGCACATGTGTCGATCGAGTCAGCCAGGATAATCATGCCCAACGTAAACACCAAAAGTTTCATGTTAAAGACAGGATGATCCGCCGTGCGGAAAAGTTTTAGCTCCCGTCTTCGCGTGTCAAATTTTTACGATCCAGTTATGCTCATCTTTCACTTTGCCGTACTTGATCGCGTTCAATTCATTCAATAGTGCCGGCGCAATTTTCCATTGATCGACAGGGGCGAGTGTGTAATCTTCTTTGTCAACACCAATTGTGATAATCGGTGCGATCGTTGCTGCAGTCCCGGCACCAAAAGCTTCGGTCAGTCGTCCGGATTTTAGTCCGTCAATCACTTCGTCAACGGCAATGGGCCGCTCTTCAACCGTTATACCATCGCGGCGGGCAAGATGGAGAACGCTGTCGCGTGTTATGCCGGCAAGAATGGAATCGCTTAATGGTGGTGTTATAAGTCGACCATCAATAACAAACATGACATTCATCGTTCCTGACTCTTCAATGAACTTATGTTCTTTGCCGTCTGTCCAGATAAGTTGGTGGTAACCCGCATCCTGCGCAAGTTTAGCCGGATAGATCGCGCCGCCGTAGTTACCACCTGCTTTTGCGTAACCCGTTCCTCCCGCTATTGCACGCGTGAAGTGGGTTTCGATTCTCACTTTGACCGGTGAAGAATAATACGCACCGGCAGGACTCAAAATGATCATAAATGTAAATGACTCCGACGGCCGGATGCCAATGTATTCATCTGCAGAAAACATGAACGGCCTGATGTAGAGCGACGAACCTTCCTGGTCCGGAATCCATGCTTTGTCGAGTTCAACAAGCTCGCGCATTCCTTCAATAAAAAGGTCTTCCGGAACGCGCGGCATACACATGCGTTCAGCTGAAATATTCATGCGCCGCCAGTTATCGATGGGTCTGAAAATCAAAATTTCACCGCCAGGCGACTTATGCGCTTTGATGCCTTCAAAAATCGATTGACCATAATGCAGTGCCGGCGTCGCCGGGCTTACCGCTATATAACCAAATGGTATGATACGCGGGTTTGCCCATTCGCCCTCCCGGTAATCGGCGACAAACATGTGGTCGGTATAAACTTTTCCAAAAGGAATCTTTGAAAGATCGGTTTGTGATCGACGTGAATGCAATACACGTTCGACCTCGATCCTGAGCGTCTCAGTCATAGGGTTAATGCGTTATGACCGAAAGATAGGACTTCTCGCCTTAAATTACTAACAGATGTTAGGTCAGGACTTCTGCCTGGCAACCCACGGTGTTTCAGGTGCTGCTAATTCCCTGCTCATCAGCCGGCAGAGCACAAAAAGGTAATCTGAAAGGCGGTTCATGTACCGGATGACACTGCCCTCAACGGGTTCGACCTCATTTAACGCGATTACGAGTCGCTCAGCCCGGCGGCAAACGGTTCGGGTAACGTGACCGAACGAAACGGCAGATGCTCCTCCGGGTAGTACAAAACTTTTCATCGGCTCGAGCATCGCATCCATTTCGTCGATCTGCTTTTCAAGAAATGCGACGTCCTCCTCTGATAGCCTGGGAACTTTAACTTTTGTATTACCGGGTTCGGTAGCGAGAATGCTTCCAATGGTAAATAATCGATCCTGTATTTCTACAAGTGTCGCATGCCGGCTTCGGTTTACCTCCTGGTCACGCAGCACGCCTATCCAGGCATTCAGTTCATCAATGGTGCCATACGTTTCTATCCGAAGGTTTGCTTTGGACACGCGTTTACCACCAAACAGGGCAGTCGTGCCCTGATCACCGGTTTTTGTATAAATCTTCATGGTATTGGGCGACTAATTACCCGCCCAAAGTAAGGATAATTGCGGAACCCTTTATCAGTGGCCTGACGTGACCGGTTCCCCGCGGTTGATGTTTTCGTTTTTTCGATCCCACTCTATTAAACCGTCGCGAAGGCGGATGATCCTGTGGGCATAGTGAGCGATGTCGTCTTCGTGCGTTACCATGATGATGGTATTGCCCTGGTCGTGCAGATCCTGGAACAGGCGCATGATATCGTAAGACGTCTTTGTATCAAGGTTACCAGTCGGTTCGTCGGCAAGGATAATTGACGGCTTGTTTACAAGTGCCCGCGCAATCGCCACCCGTTGACGCTGTCCACCGGAAAGTTCGTTTGGTTTGTGGTGATAACGATCCGCGAGATTCACATTTTTCAGAGCCTCCATTGCGATTTCCTCCCTTTCGGAACGGCTGTAGCCCGCATAAATAAGTGGAAGTGCCACATTTTCAAGCGCCGAGGCCCGCGGAAGCAGGTTGAACGTCTGGAACACGAAACCAATTTCCTTGTTTCGGATTTCTGCAAGCTCATTTTCGGTCATTTCGCTGACCAACTGATTATTGAGCATGTAGGTACCGCTGGTTGGCGTATCGAGGCACCCTACAATGTTCATGAGCGTAGACTTCCCCGAACCCGAGGGACCCATAAAAGCCACGTACTCGCCTTTTTCAATGGATATTGTGACATCCTGAAGCGCGTTCACGATGTTGTTTCCCATCTTATAGACCTTGGCGATGTGACTGGTTTCGATGATGTTCATGCCGGAATTGGTTGATTTTTTAGTGCGATCATTACAGGACAACGTCCAAAAATTGTATTTCCAGGTTAAGACGACTAAAAGGACGTAAAAGTTTAACGGAAATTCAAATTAACTGTTGTTCAGAGGCTGTTCTTCATGGCGGGTAATGAACGCGACAATCTTCCGGATAACGTCGTCGTCTTTCAGAATACGGGTATGTCCAAGCTTTTGCGTTCGCAGGAGTCGGGCACGCGGATACGCCTCAATTAACGCTTCCGCGTGAGGCATCTCGACTTCGCGATCATTTTCGTCCTGCACAACCATCATGTCAATTGGTTGGGGCAGGTTCTGAACGAAATGCAGGCTTGAGAATTCGTCGAAGGTTTTCCCTTGCGTGCGTTTGATGTAGTCTTTGAAAAAGAGGCCGGTTGACCATGAACCATTTACTGCTTTGAGATAGGTTCGGATAACCTCATCGCCAATAGACGGGCTCGCGATATTAACAAGCTTGCGCACAGGCAGACCATGCATTGCAGCAAAAAGGACAGCAACGCCACCGAAGGAATGCGCAATAATCGCCGAGGGTTCACCGTGCATTTCATAAATTCTATTAATAGTTTCCCGGAATTCAAACAGGTTGGTCCGACGTCCGGTAGACCTGCCGTGGGCAGGCCCGTCAAAACCAATCACGCGGAAACCTGCTCTCAGCAATGGTTTCACGAACCGCCGAAACTGCGTCGCGCGCCCGGCCCATCCGTGGACAAGTAGTACATACGGGCCTTCCTCTCCCCAGACATAACCCTGGACCGTTTGATCTGCAGCCGTCAACGTGAACAACTTTGCGTAGGAGGTTGCTTTGTCTTCCTTCTCGTGAACAGGATACTTAAGCGGAGTAAAAAATATCCGGAGAAAGTAACGATGTGCTAATGCGGGAGAATAGGCTTCAAGTTTCGGGAATCCCCATCGTACGAGTTTCAGCATAAAGGGGGTCCTATCTTTCTTGTGCTTTCCCATGGATGTCCGGAAAGTTAACAAAAGAGATCACGCGTCTATAACGAACTCGAAGGTTTGTTCCTGAAAACTGAATGTCGTTACATCAAATACCCGCTCTTTAAATGTTACCTTATTATTACGGTCGACGAGGATAACCGTTGAACAGCGGGAACCATAGTCCGGCGTCTTGATAAATATCGACGACAACGCACGTTCACGTTCAAGTGGAAGCCCGGTATCAGGAAGAAGTCGGTCATCAGCGACGTCTTCATCGTACAGCAACTGAAAGAGTGCATTCGTATCAATGATTCGATCATCAAGAATTGACGCAAAACCGGATTTGCCGCGCGCGACCTTTGGCCACGGCGTGTCAAGAAGGTGGTTGCTCAATCCAAAAATGCCCTGCCCGATTCTCGCAATTCCGTTTCCATAGTTGGAATAATACCAGAATTCATCCGGCGTACCGACGAGCAGATTGAAACCATTGAACCGATCCCCTTCAGCAGAAATGTGTTGCAGATATTCGTCAGGAGGCACATTCAACCTGAGAAAGTCAGAAACGAGATGACCGCGTGACGGTGCGTTGCTTTTCAACGTACGGAGATCGCGATAGTTTGTAAGCATGCTTATCCGCCCGGTTCGGGTCATCCCAAGCCAGGTACCCATTGCTTCAAGGTCGCGGCCTCCAAGTATTTCAGGATAGTCACCCCAGAATCCAGCCGCCGCTGTCTTTCTTTTATAGAACTCATCGCGGTTTCCCGCTACAACGAGTTTGTACTCCGGATGATGGTCAAGCGCAAAAAAAATGAGACACATGATACAAAGGTAAAGGAAGAAACGGGACTATATCGTCCACATTGTAATGAAGAAGAGCATGGTGCGGTATAGGTGCAGGGCAATAAACAAACTTGGCAGCGTGAGCAATGCCTTGATCCACGCCGTCTTCGTTTTCTGATTGTAGACGGTTCTTTCCATTCGGAAAAATATGAAGACGCTGAAAGCGATGGTCAGCCAGCTGAAGACGCTGTCGCGGAAAATCGTGTTCAGGAATGCACCCGAATCAAAAAAGATAAAACTGACTGCCATTAAGATCCGCGGCACGATAATCTGGGTCAGAAGAACGATTACGCTATTGTACTCAAGCGATACGAGAACGTGATCGTAAAAAAAGTAGTGATTTGAATAATTGATCAACGCGAGAGGTACGGCGAGCAAAAGGACAAAAACGATCAGCAATAGTTTAGCCATGTTGGTCGATTGGCGCTGATATCGGGCCGTAAACTCCTCGAGTGTTATTCCGTCAGTTTCCAGTTTTTCTTCAACCATCTGCCTGGCAATTGCGCTATAAGGCGTGAAGTGCATTTGTGTCCGTAAATGCGCGTTGAATGTATCGAAAACCGGAAACAGAAAATAAAGCAGGTTTGCCACGAAGAATAGCGATACAGGTTTGAGAAATGGAACACGAATTCCGTTCATCACGTTTTGCGTCAATTCGCCGGGTCGAAGGAAAATCATCTTCGCTGTCCGGAATGCTTTGTTATCGAGGAATGTGATTGCATTCAAAAACTGAGTGAACATCCGTCCGAGCGATTTATCGGCCGGGATCATCACTTTCTCGCCACAATGATTGCAATAACGACCGGTGAAGTCGTTGCCGCAGTTCCTGCATATCCTGGTTACGTCGTAGTTAAAAGAGGGAGTGCGCATGAATTCAGCAAACTTCGTACGGTTCTGGGTTGAACAACTCAAGTTGGGCGGGCAAAAGCTGAAAAGTCTTCCTGTGATAGGGAGTGATGCCCAGCTTCCGAATGCCGTCGCGGTGCGCTTCTGTTGGATAGCCCATGTTTGTTTCCCAACCGTAGCCTGGATATTCAAGCGCCAGCTTCATCATAAGTTCATCCCGGTAGGTTTTCGCGAGGACGGATGCAGCCGCAATCGACAGGAACTTTCCGTCGCCTTTAATGATACACTTATGCGGAATCTCGGGATAAGGATTAAATCGGTTTCCGTCGATCAACAATAACGATGGCAATACCGTCAACTTTTGGATAGCAACATGCATCGCCTTGAAAGAAGCTTTCAGAATGTTTATGCGGTCAATTTCATCATGACTGATCTCGGCTACTGCCCAGGCCAGCGCATCGCGCTGGATTTCCTCACGGAGTTCTTCGCGTTCCAGGCGTGTCAATTGTTTTGAGTCATTTAGCAAAGGATGGCGATACTTTCTGGGCAGCACGACCGCTGCTGCCACGACAGGACCGGCGAGACACCCCCGGCCAGCTTCATCACAACCTGCTTCTATATGCTTTTTCGAATATGAAGACCGGAGCATTCACAAACATAAGATTCGCCGGCGTTACTCCCAAGATGCACCCGTCCGAATTTTTACCTGAATATCGACCAGAATTCTTCCCTGTGGTAAAGTTTGATAGTTTTGAATTTCTAATACACGAAAATGGAACACCAACACGACGAGCATCGTAATCCATGGACCACGCTTTCCGGTGAAGAAAAGTACGATAATCCCTGGATCCGGGTAACCGAATACCAGGTCCTTAATCCCGCAGGGGGGCCCGGCATTTATGGAAAGGTTCATTTTAAGAACAAGGCCATTGGCGTGGTCGCGATTGACGACGAAGGTAACACGTGGCTTGTCGGGCAGTACCGTTACACGTTGAATGAATTCTCGTGGGAAATTCCCGAAGGCGGCGGTCGCATGGGTGACGATCCTCTCATATCCGCGCAGCGCGAACTCAAAGAAGAGACGGGTATTTCGGCCGGAAAGTGGACACAACTGTGCAGACTTCACACGTCAAATTCAGTCACCGATGAAGAAGGATTCATCTTCCTCGCCGAGCAGCTGAGTCATGGTGAGATCGAGCGCGAAGACACCGAAGCTGATATGCTACTGAAGAAAGTACCGCTTAAGGAAGCCGTTCAAATGGTCTTGCGCGGAGAAATCACAGACAGCATGAGCATGTTAGGGCTGCTAATGACCGCGCGCATACACGGCATCTGATTCATTCAGCACAATGGCAACCATCCTACCGGTAAGGCTACACGTCAAAGAAAACCTGAAACTTGCCATACCCGTTATGCTCAGCAATCTCGGCCACGTTCTCATGGGTCTTTGTGATAACGTGATGGTTGGACACGTCAGCGCACTCTCCCTTGCCGCCGCCGGTCTCGCGAATGTAGCATTTAACGTTCTGCTCTTATTTGGCATCGGCGTATCATAC
>JAEZDW010000311.1 GCA_023417955.1 Bacteroidota bacterium | reverse complement strand
GAACTGTGGTATCATCGTAGTCTAGGACTTCAGACTTAAAAAACGATTTCAGTTTATAGTCGCCGATATTAAACGTTCCTTCGGTAATGCATTTTTCATTTTCATCCCAGAGAACTTTTGTATCGGACCGATTTCCAAGCAAAAGCCCAAGGGCGCCCAGCATGATGGATTTACCAGCTCCGGTTTCACCTGTAATCACATTGAGTGAAGAGGAGGGGGTCAGCTCCAGGTGCCGGATCAGCGCATAGTTTTTTATGAGGAGATGTTTAAGCATCAGACAACCTGGTCAAAATATACCTCGGCTATATCGTGGAACGCATACCGGTTTTTTTTGAGACGCCGGTTTTCGAGGACGATCCCGCTGTCATCAATATCTTTCAATATTCCCGTTGTCGCCACGTTGCTTTCCAGCACAACCTGAATGGTCCTGCCCCTGAATTCACTGATCCGCGTGCGAATGGTTTCCGGTGAACTGATGCGTATCTGGCGTATGCTCATGGCGACGTAAATGAGAACGGTAAATCTGGTCAATGGAACGGTACCGCGCAAGTCCGTTGAAACGGATTGCCTAATTCCGGACCATTTTTTCGTACATCGAGCGGTTTGACGGGTCGATGGTCGTCATGATATCGTAAGCCTCCCTGCGCGCCTGAAGGTTCCCCGTCGAAAAGATGTCGGCGAGTTCTTTACCTTTGGCATCAAAGAAGCTGATGATGATTATGGCATTTGGATTGATGTCGCGCAGCTTTTTGATATCGCGCAACGCTTTGAGGATCGTCTCGCGGCCTTCATCGGGTTTTGCTTCGAAGTTATCAAGTGCCAGCCGGTGGTAGCTGTATAGTGCCTTGCGCAGGTCAACCATTTGTGAATTGATGAAGTTCTCGGAAATCCAATAACGGTTTCGGTTGCTTCCAAGTGCAGTCCAACCCGGGTGCCCGCTGTTTTGAGCGGCGATCACGACCTGTTGTGCGCGCTGGTAGTAAGGGGTACCGCCAAGTTCACTGAAGGTGTCGTGATCAACTCCTAAAATCATGTATGCATAGAAAGCCAGCATCGACGTGAGATTGCTCGTAAACACGTTGTCATTAAATTCAAGCGGGAGCGATTCGATGTATTCGAATTCCCACTCACGGTCAGCGAAATTAAAAACGAGGCTGGAGTAGTTCGAATTATATATGGGGCGCGCCGATTGTATCTGTACCGACGCCGTAAAAGTTCCTATGGAGGGCATCTTGGTAATTGTAATCAGCAGGTTGCAGGCGATCTTTTCGTGAGGTTTGTAGTTATCGTTCGACCACTTCCGCGAATTCATGAACTGCTCGATTGACTGCTTCATGTCGCGGAAGATGTTTCGGTCGGATGTCTGAATCTGCGTCGCATTGATGTTTACGCTGCAGTTGAGTTCCTGTGCAGCGGTCGTAAGAGACGCGAATAGCGCAATCGTAAGAATTAAAGACCTACCCATTTGTCGTTGCAATAATTTCTTCGACGATGTCACGAGCCACTTCTTTCTTGCTTTTGAGTTCAAAAGCCTTGAATTCCTGCTTTCGGTTGATGATTGTGATTTTGTTCGTATCAACACCAAAACCGGCACCTGTATCATTCAGTGAGTTAAGGACAATCAGATCAAAGTTCTTGGTTTCAAGTTTCTTTATCGCATTGTCTTTTTCCTGTTCTGTTTCCAGCGCAAAGCCCACAATAACCTGTCCGTTGTGCTTCAGTTTGCCAAGCGATGCCGCAATGTCCGGGGTTCTGGTTAGTTCAAGTTTCAGGGTTTCGCCATTTTTTTTGATCTTTTGTTTGGCTACCACCGCGGGCTTATAGTCGGCAACGGCGGCGGCAAGAACTGCGATATCCGTTTTCTCAAACAAATCAGAACAAACCTTGAACATTTCGTCTGCACCGGTTACATGACTAACGCTGATACCGTGGTGATTGGTATGCTGCTGTGTCGGACCGGCAACGAGTTGGACAATGGCACCTTCATCAGCAAGGGCCTCAGCAATTGCAAAACCCATCTTCCCACTTGAATGGTTGCCGATAAAGCGAACCGGGTCGATTGCTTCGTACGTGGGCCCGGCGGTTACCAGCACCTGCTTTCCTTCCAGACGGCGTTTAACGGCAAGACGTTCAGTAAGAAAATCGACAATTTGTTCGGGTTCAGCCATTCGGCCCTGTCCGATTAGTCCGCTTGCGAGTTCGCCACGCGTTGCGTCGATGATGATGTTTCCATACGAACGAACCTTTTCGAGATTTGCCCTGGTTGCCGGATGTTGCAGCATATCAAGGTCCATCGCCGGAGCAACATACACGGCGCATCGTGCCGACAGGTAGGTTGCCATGAGGAGATTGTCGCAAAGACCGTTGGCCATTTTGGCAAGGGTATTCGCAGATGCGGGCGCGATCACCATCGCGTCTGCCCACAACCCTAGTTCTACGTGATTATTCCATTGACCACGATCATCCTTAACAAATTCGGTAAGTGCGGGATTTTTGGAGAGCGTTGAAAGGGTAAGGGGGGTAATAAAAGCGTGAGCCGAAGGAGTCATCACGACTTTCACTTCGGCTCCGGCTTTTACAAGAAGTCTGGTCAGGAGCGCGGACTTGTAGGCCGCGATACTTCCTGTTACACCCAGTAAGATTTTTTTGCCCCTAAGCATGAGCTGCGGGAAAGAAAATTACAGTTCCGGCTTTCCTTCGCCTTCTCCTTCACTACGCATCCTGTAGGAAAGCGCGCCTTCAAGAAATTCGTCAGTCGCCGTGTTGGTCGGCTTTGGCATGCGCTCATAGAATTTCGAAATCTCGATTTGCTCGCGGTTCTCGAAAACTTCTTCAAGGTTGTCAACTGTTGTGGCAAACTCGGCGAGCTTGTTATTAAGTTCTTCTTTCATATTAACCGCGATCTGACGTGCGCGCTTGGACATGATCACCACCGACTCATAGATGTTGCCTGTCGGAGCTGCGATCTTCTCAATATCGCGGGTAATGATTGACGATTGAATTGCCATATTATTATGAATTATTGTTTCTTAATTTTTCAAGACTCAGCGCATACAATCTCTCCGCATCGCGAAGGAACTTGCTTTCCGGGTATCTGTCGATGAACTCTTTATAGTGTTCCACAACGGCGCGGTAACGTTCGGTTTGTTTCGACCGGATACTCTCCTCAGCGAGCCGGAACTCGGCGTCGACAACCAGAAAACGAGCTTCTTCAACAAACCGCGAATCGGGGAAATTATCGACGAAATTGTTCAGTGCTACGATTGCTGCAGTGTACTGCCGCATCTTGTAATACTGATAAGCATTGGCAAATCCCTTTTGCTCCAGCTTTGCCTGCGTGGTGAAAATCACATCCACTGCCTGATCGCGAAATTTACTGTTCGGATACCGGTTCAGGAATTCCTGCATGGCTGCCATTGCCTCAATGCTGTTTGACTGATCCAGGCTTGACCGGGGTGCACCCGCGAATTTCGAGTAGGCGTACATAAAACGAGCCTCTTCCGCGAGCGAGCTGCGGCCGTAAGTCTCATAAAAGGTCCGGAACTGCTCGGAAGCCAGCAAATACAGTTTGTCGTAGTACTGGCAATAGGCCAGATAGAATTGTACTTTTTCGCCTTCAGGAAGCCCCCTTACTATGGGTAGCACCTGTTCAAACAACACCGATGCCCGGTAGTAGTCCTGTTTGTTGTAATAGTTCAGTGCGGCTTCATATTTGACCCGCCAGTCAGAGCTTTTTTCAATTTTCCTGAATTTCCCGCAGGAAACTGAGACAAAAATGAGGACAACAATACTAAAATAGACTATTCCGCTGCGCATAAGCCCGCAAATATAATACTTAACCAGTGATATCAAAAAAACGGGAAACCCGCACAGTTAGGATGTCGCAGGAGGGTAAAAAGTTTATTCTTTTTTGACAATAAGCTTCCGCGTCAGGACGCTCTCATTGTCGACGTAAAGGGTATAAAAGTAAATTCCGGCACTGAGTTCTGCCGTGCTTATACGAAGCCTGGTTTCGAATGAAGTCAGGTCGTATTCACCAATTACATTTCCGAGGAGATTATGAAGCCGAATCTTAGCCTTAGTCCGGTCGCTTGTGAGCTGGTAGTCGACATTGGCATGGTCGGCCGCCGGATTAGGGTACACGTCCTTTACGGTTATAGCGCGGGACTGATAAATCGTGTTCTTTTCGAGACGTTCATCAATGGAGAAGTTCAGGTC
>JAEZDW010000239.1 GCA_023417955.1 Bacteroidota bacterium | reverse complement strand
GTATAATACCCTGACGATTCGATCAGGAACTCATAGATGCTACCTGGCCCGCTGCCGCCGAACATGATTCCGTATCCGTACGTCTCCTTGCTGAAATCCCGCGTGAGGGTTGCTTCGATAGAGAAATCAGCGGTGGTGTTTATAGGCAGGTCGTGATAAGCATCTTGTTCGATGTCGCTTTTGTTCGTAAGCGTATAGCCCTTTGGCGTGATGGCCGCAGTGAGCGAACTGTTGTCGCAAATAAGCCAGTTGTTTTTGTTTGATTTAAACTCATCGACAAAAGTGACCTGGTTCTGGGCGAAGAGATTTGCGGTGGTGAAAACGAAGCAGATTGTGAGGAGCACACGATTCACCATGAGCAGTAACGTTGGTTGGGGATAGAGCAAGATCGGAAAAAAATGGGGACGTAACAACACGGGAACGTGTACATGATCATGAAAGTAAACCAGCGTGAGGGATCGCAGTGGAAAGCCCGGAGGCCGCGAAGCAGGCAAAGCCGAAGGCGTTGAGGACTTGCAACGAAGAGCCCGACCCCGCCTCAACCGTCACATTGGACATGGCAACACCGGATGCAGGTTCGGTTGCTCAGGTCTGCGACGCACAACATGAGGCGGGGGCACGCCCAACTATCAACACTCCTACAGCGCAGAAACCTCCTTCTCAATCTCGCGCAACTTCATTTCGATTTCAGCCTTTGGCCACAGCGGACCTCTTTGTCCGTCGCTGATGCGAACCCGAATGCCCAGGCGAAAGATGCGCGTGAGTGCTGTAAAAAACGGAATGAGTTTGCGTTCGGCAGCGCCAAGCGTAATAACTTCATCATAACCGGTAAGAAACGCATTTACATTTGCCTCATTACTTCTCTCAAAGTAGCAGAAGCTTCCGATATCGTACAACAGATATCCATTACCGCAGAAGTCAAAATCGTAAAATGCAACGCGCCCTGACTCTTGTTTAAAGTGTGCACTGGCAAAATGAGCATTGCCATGACAGATGCCGGCACGCGGCTGCTCCAGGTAAAATCCACTGAAGACATTATCCATTTTCAGATACATGAGCCGCAGTAACTCGATGATACGAGGGTCGGGCACTGCAACGGACAGGCTCTCCATTGTGACGTCAAAAACATTTTCCAGATAGTAACCCCGTTGCAGTCCTTCGTGCGTCATGCCATCGGAAACCTGGTGCAGCGCTGCAAGTTTGCGTCCGAATAAACGAGCTGTTTCTGTTGTAAGCTGGTTGAGTCTTACACCGGGGGCGTACATGAAGACTACGGCGTATCGGGTGCCTTCCGGGAATTGCATCTCCTGAACATAACCTCCTTCCCTGTCCTTGTAAGGGACCGACACGTCAACGCCACCTTGTTTGAGATTGAGCAGAACATCGAGTTCGGCCTGGATATTCTTTAATGACTTCCAATCTCTCCGATAAATCCGCAGAACCAGGTGGATCGATCCGTTGCTGATAAAATATGTGTCGTGCACCCCATGGTGAAGAAGCGTGACCTTCGAGCCTGAAGGCAGGTCGTACGTAAAACTGAGATGCTGCTGTAAGGCCACCGAAGAGGCGACCGAGTATTCTACCGGGAAAGGACCTTTACTCATCTTTATTAAACCGGATCAATATGAGAAATTTCTCCGGAAAATCCGTTTACCTGCCTGAGAACCGCCGACGCAACGCCGCATTGTTTCGATGTTTTGTATATTATCCGCAAAACGGGTTTCGGACCACCAACCTATTAGCCTTCGGCCGGACTCATTTGAACTTAATTTTACATGGTGATTCAGGATCAACCTTTACGGCATTGGATGAAGCACTTCTACGGATACGGATCCTGGGAAGCGCGCTACTGGTTTGTTTCCCACGAAGAAGGTGGCGGGGACTTCCCCGAAGAGGTTGCTGACAAGGTAAACTGGTTCGCAGCCAATCACACGGAAACCGATAAAACGTTGTGCGACATCCGCGCGCTTTACAAACATGTTGCCTATCACGGTGAAGGGACAAAAGCTGATCTGTACAACAACTTCTCTGACTACCGCTTTGGTCCCGATGCTACACCAAATACCATCTGGCGAAACCTGACTGACTTCACATCAGGTTTTGACGGCAAGCCAAAAAAGGATACGCTCACCTACCAGCAAAAGGAGTTCGCATCTCCGGAAACAAAAAGAGAGGCTCTAATCCGGTTATATCCTCTGCCCTGTCCGCATAACCATGCGTGGTACTATAGCTGGCTCGGACTTCCTGGATTTGCATTCCTGCGCACGCGTGCACAGTATGAAGAAGCACTCTATGAACAACGCGTCGATGCAATACTTAATCAGCTGCAACATCATAGCCCCGAGGTTGTATTGATGTACGGAATGAAAAACATTAACAGGCTCAAACAATCCTTCTCAAAACATTTTGGTGGCGTGAAGTTCAAACAGGCGAAGGCGGTCAAACTGAAGCTTCCGCAGCATCACTACACAAGGGTAAATGGTTCGCTGATTGTGATCACTACGCAGATTCCTGCATTACGTCACAACAGAATTGAAACGGGGTTTGATTGGGTGTACTTTGGGGAGACTGTTCGGGAGTATGATTTCTAATTTCTGATTTCTGATTTCTGATTCTCTGATTTTTAATTGACAACACATCATTGCGCTCCGTTAGCCATTGCGACCTTGAGGTAAGAAAAACTTATTAGGAGTCTGGAGCGTTCCCGCTAAGACTACACGAACTTGCAGCTTGAAGCTCGCAGCTTGCGACTAAACCTTCTACATTCTAACGAAGGCGTTACCAAAGTTGAAAGTCTAAAGCTAAAAGAAAAATTAAACCCAGACAGAAGCCAGCTGCTACTTCCATGCAGGTTGCGTCCACGCATAATGTTCTACCAGCTTGCCCTGACTGTTACGGAAACGATAGGTTATGCGGCAGCGAATGTACGGATCGTTAGAGGCGAGTTTGTATTTGGCAGAGGTTCCAATCGTCTTTTGCATGACCATTCCACCATAGCCAATGAATTCAATGGTATAGCCTTCAGGGCCGTCATTCACCTCACGACCGATGACGTATGGCGAGGTTAGCGATTTTGCTGTGGCCTTCTTATCCACGGTGACACTATACGTACTAGTGCCGGGTTTGACATCGCTCAGAATGACGCCGTTTGTTGCATAGAATTCACCTATATTAATTGCATTCACGATGGCATCACGTGTCAGCACTTTGCTGCGAACCATCACCCAGCCGCGTCCGGGGTTACTGCGTTTAGGTTCGTATGTGTCGTAGTGGTGAGCATCATCAGAAGAGATGGCAAAGTAACGGCGACCTTTCGTCAACAGCGAATCCCACTTGGCCTCCACCGAAATATGCTCGCCTTCTTTTCCGTAGTTATATACATACGGGTGTCCGTTGAACAACTCAAGCATGTGCAGCCTTTCAACGGGATAGATATCCGAAACCTGAGCACCGCTAAGGAAGTTGGGGTGATTCAGAATTGGTATGCCGGAAGCTGCCCGGACAGAATCCACATGGCTTTGAATAACTTCCGTTTTTGAATTGTAAGCTTCACCCGGATGTACGTGACGATGCACATTCAGCCCCGTTGTGTGAATTGCGCGCTCACCCGTAAGTTCCTCACCCGGGATAAGAATAAAATCGCTGCGCAACGGCTGCGGCATACGAACACTGTCAGGATTGATGAATTTGTTGTGATCGGTAAGTACCATGAAATTGTAGCCTCGCTCATGATACCAGTTAACCACAAATTCGGGGGTGGCGTTGCCGTCACTCATCGTTGTGTGGGTGTGCGTGTTGCCTTTGTACCAACGCACTTTTTGCGCGAAGCCCGTACCAACAATGGCCACGAATGCAATAACCAATAATCTCTCAATCACTCTCATCAAACAAATGAACTCCATTTTGAGAAGACTATCAAGCTTAATCACACGAATTGCATTGTGCTTATTTGAGAACTAATTTCATCAGGATGTCCGTTTGTTCATCGGTACCCAGCCTGAATACATGCCTGTCAAATTCTACGAATCCGTTTTTCCTGTAGAAGTTGATCGCGCGGGGATTCTCCTCCCATACACCCAGCCAGACATAATCAACACCAAGATTCCTGGCAACTGTGATAGCCGTGTCAAACAGTTCCTGTCCGGCCTTTAGTCCGTGGAATTCTCTTAATACGTAAATGCGCTCAATTTCAAGCGCGGAGTGATCTTTAATATCGGATTGCGCCTGACCAGTATTTAGTTTAAGGTAACCAATGACCTGGTCTTCATGTTCGAGGACGAAAAACTGAGAGTCAGTATTATTGAGCTCCGACAGTAACTTTGCCTTTGCAAAGCTTTCATCTACATAGCTGTTTATGTTCTCAGCCGTATTGCCTGACGAGAATGTCTCCAGAAAGGTTTGCCTCCCGATTTGTTGTAATGTATCGACATCATCAATATTCGCTCTTCTAACCCTCATACTCATGAGACTCTGTGATTGTAAGGTAGTAGCCATCCGGGTCGCGTAAGGAAAACTCTCTTCGCAGGGAATTCGGATTGAGATGAACCTCTTCTTCAACAGTCA
>JAEZDW010000202.1 GCA_023417955.1 Bacteroidota bacterium | reverse complement strand
TAGAGCGCTGCCTTGACAGGGCAGAGGTCATCGGTTCGAACCCGATCCAGACTACTCTTCACATTCCTTTTCCATTCTGCTAATGTATTCTCTGGCGAGACATCTTTCATAAGGTCTTTGCCGGATTCTCAATCACACGCTGCCCATTTTATCAGAATCCATTATATTGGAAAAAATCTAACCCTATGAAATTAATAAAGACATTCATCGCCATTTTGTGTTTCCTGTCTGCATTTCAAACGGTGCAGGCCCAGTCTGTAGACCAATTGATTAAGGACTGGGAGCGCGCAAAAGAGTATACCAAAGAATACCTTGATGCTATGCCCGAATCCGGTTACAGCCTGAAGCCCACACCAGAAATGCGATCATTTGCAGAACAAATGCTGCATCTCACCGAAGCAAATTACGGATTTGCCGCAGCTGCTTCCGATCAAAAAAATCCCATCAATTTTGGTGAACTTGAGAAAGCAACGGATAAGTCCAAAGCGAACGTTACCCGCCTGGTAATGGAGGGATATGATTTCGTCATAACCAGTTTGAAGAATGTCGATGCAAAATCCCTGCAAGAGACGATAAAGATGTTCAATAGATTCGAGATGACTAAGGAAGCTGCATTCATAAAATGCTTCGAACATCAGACACATCATCGGGGACAGACGACCGTCTATTTGAGACTGGCCGGGGCCAAGCCGCCGCAAGAGAAATTGTTTTGAATTACCGAACTGCTTAATCGTCTTTATGATTACAACCAATCAAAACTCATAGTTCTCTGACAATAATTTCTATTTTTGTTGCATGTCGTTTAAACATCTGTTGCTCATTGACGATGACGAGGACGACCGCGAGATTTTCCTTTCGGTGATCGACGCAGTTTCGCCTTCGACGAGTTGCGCGACTGCCGTCAATGGCCGCGAGGGTCTTAATGCACTGGCGTCTGCCTCAACGTTGCCTCAACTCATCTTCCTTGATCTTAATATGCCTCTGATGGATGGGCGTCAGTTCCTCGTTGAGGTCAAGAAGAATTCGGTTTGGAAAGACATTCCGGTTGTGGTTCTTACGACTAGTTCTGATCGCGATTCGATTACACGTACCAGAGAACTTGGCGCCGCTGATTTTATTACCAAACCCGATAAGTATTCGGGATGGGAAAGTACCCTTAAAAAAATCCTGACGGAACGGCGGCTGTGAGGGCTCAACTATGATGGTGGAAAAGACCGAAAGACCGTATGCATTCCTTCAGGCCGGGGGTGAACTCGGTGAACTAATCCGGAAATTTGATTGGTCGGCTACTTCGGTTGGTCCGATTGAAAATTGGCCCCAGTCCCTACGCACAATGGTAGCGGCGGTGATTCATTCTGGTTTTCCCATGTTCCTTTGGTGGGGTGACGACATGGTCCAGTTTTACAACGATGCTTACCGACCCAGCCTGGGAAGCAGCGGTAAACATCCGAATGCTTTGGGACAGACCGCGCGTGAATGCTGGCCGGAGATTTGGGAAATCATCTATCCGCTAATTGAAAAAGTAAAGACTACCGGTGAATCCTTTTTTCTCGAAGACCAGCTGATACCCATCTTCCGAAATGGAAAAATTGAGGACGTATACTGGACGTTTAGCTATAGCGCAGTGTTCGGAGAACAAGGCACGATCGATGGTGTTCTCGTCGTGTGCAATGAAACAACGAAGAAGGTCGCCATGGTTCACGAACTAGAACTGGCGCGGCAACGGCTGATTCAAAGTGAGACCAATCTCAGGAACATTATCATGCAAGCCCCGGTGGCGATGTGTATTCTATCTGGTCCGGAGTTCGTCGTTGATATCGCTAATGACCGAATGCTCACATTGTGGGGAAAGTTGAGTGAGCAGATATTGGGTAAACCTATTTTCGAGGAACTTGTCGAGGCAGGACAAGAAGGCTTTGAGAGTTTGCTGCGACAGGTATATAAGACGGGAGAGACGTTTACAGCTATCGGCACTCCCGTTACACTTTACCGCGATGGTGCTGCAGAGACTGTTTTTGTCAACTTCGTATATGAAGCCTTCCGGAACGGTGCCGGAGAAATATCCGGCGTCATGGCCGTTGCAGCCGACGTAACCGAACAAGTCACGGCCCGCAAGAAGCTTGAACAAAGCGAAATCAGAATCCGGTCTCTCGTTGAAAGTGCTCCATTTCCTATGGGTGTTTACGAAGGTAGAGAGATGCGCATCACGATGGTTAACCAGGCCATAGTTGACGTATGGGGCAAGGGTGGTGACGTGGTGGGGAAATTATATCGCAACGTACTGCCAGAACTGGCCAACCAGGAAATTTACCAGCAACTTGACAGCGTCTTCACGACCGGAATTCCGTTTCATGCCCGTAATCAGCGCGTCGACCTTATTGTTAATGGAAAGCCGTGGTCGTACTATTTCAACTACAGTTTCACCCCGTTGTTCGACGGCAACGGGGAAGTTTATGGCGTGATGAATACGGCTGCGGATGTGACAGATTTAATTGTTGCCAAGCTCAAGGTTGAGCAGAGTGAGCGCAACTTCCGTAACATGGTTAAGCAGGCCCCCGTTGCAATGGCGATCATGATAGGACCCGACCATGTCGTCGAAGTGGCCAATGACCTCATTATCGAACTGTGGGGAAAGCCGCCTGAAGAGGTGATGCACAAACCGGTGTTTCAGGGAGTCCCCGAAGCCCGCGGGCAGGGGCTCGAGCAGTTAATGCATGATGTCTTTACGACCGGTATACCATTCGTTGCGAATGAACGACCCGTTACATTGACGCGCAACGGAACGCGGGAAACAGTCTACCAGAACTTCGTATACGAACCTTATCGCGATTCAGACGGCGAAATACTCGGAGTACTTGCCATCACAGTCGATGTGACCCCCCAGGTACTCGCAAGACAGGAGATTGAACAAATTGTAAAGGAGCGTACGGAAAGTCTCAGGCGAACGAATGCCGAGCTCTCACAATTCGCCCATATCGCTTCACACGACCTGCAGGAACCCGCGCGAAAGATTTCCACCTTCGTGGAAATGCTGAGCAACATTCTTGGCCCTGGCGTCGACAGTCGCGCCGAATCCTACCTGTCGAAGATTGATAAATCGTCTGCGCGCATGCTGCGCCTGATTCGCGACGTACTTACGATCTCGCAACTCTCGAACCCGGACCAGGAACTTGAATGCGTGGACCTTAATAAGATACTCGAAGAAGTAATAAACGACTTTGAATTGCTCATCGAACAAAAAGGATGCACCATCAGCGCCGATCCGCTGCCGGTCTTGAAGGCTATACCGGTTCAGATGAGTCAGCTGTTTACAAATCTCGTTTCCAACGCACTCAAATTTGCGCGTAATGGTGTGCCGTTACACCTCGAGATCCGTTGTCGCGAAATGGTGAACAAGGCCAAAGGCGAGGAGAACTTACCAATTCCGGGCAGATACGTCCGTATTGATTTTGTCGATAACGGCATTGGATTCAACCAGGAAAACGCGATTCAGATTTTTAACATCTTTCAACGCCTTCACGGCAAATCCGAATATCAGGGCACGGGAATCGGCCTCGCAATGTGCAAGAAAATTGTCGAGAACCACGGCGGCCAGATATCAGCCACTTCGGACCCTGGAAAAGGAGCTACTTTTACTATTGTCCTGCCTGTCTGAGACTGATTGATTGCTTTCTGATTTTTCTCACAGGAAATCCCGGTTAGTTATACTACATTCCCGACAGCTATGAGTATCCACATTAGCGCGCCAAAAGCCGACATTTCGGAATCAGTCATTATATGCGGTGACCCGCTAAGAGCACAGCATATTGCGCAGTCGATGCTTTCCGATTCCTTTTGCTATTCCAAAGTTCGCGGTATGCTTGGTTTTACAGGCGTGTACCGTGATAAAAAGGTGTCAGTGCAGGGAACCGGTATGGGGATCCCATCTACAGCGATTTACCTGCACGAACTGATACATGAGTATGGGGTGAAACGAATCATACGCGTTGGTACATGTGGTGCCCTCGTACCCAATCTGGAAGTTGGGAAAATCATTTTGGTAACGCACGCTTTTACTGATTCGGGTGTGATTGAAACTCTTGGAATTGATCCGGACAGTGTACCTGCGGCAAACCAAAACCTTCTGAATTCCGCTTTGGAAATTTCAGCCAAATTCAAGGCCGAGGTCGTTGCAGGTCCCGTTTTCAGTACCGATCTTTTCTACGCAAATGATGAGAACCGCATTCCGGCCTGGACGGCGAAGGGTATACTTGCCGTAGAAATGGAGACAAGCGTTCTTTACACACTCGCCTCGCTGAACAAGATTCAAGCACTTACAATGCTTACAGTAAGTGACAACCTCGCAACGCAAGTCTTCTACAACCCGGAAGAACGCGAAAAGGCAAGTTCTGATATTATGCGCATTGCGCTTGATACGATCATCGAAGCACCATTTTCATGATGACAACTCTTTGACTCATATAGGATACTATAGCATAAACTGTTTCCGGACATGAATATATTTCTGATCAATGGGAACCGCGACGAGGTGGGAATCTTTAGTGATGCACTGAAGAACGTGAACAACTCGATTTCATTTGCTTTTGCATTGGATGAAGCGGAGGCGATGCAGTATCTAAGAAAAAATGAATCGAATCTCCCGGATGTCGTCTTTATAAGTGAAAACCACCTTCTCTTCCTTGAGAGACTGCGAAAACAGCAACAGTTCGCAAACCTTCAGGTGACGATGTATACAAACAGCACTGATCCCGATCACATTGAACGTGCATTGTCCTTGAACGCAGCACTCCTGCCACGCCCTAATTCGTATCGCGAACTGATCGTTCTGTTGAAACGCAAGGTTGAACGACTTCAAAAGAATTGATCGGCAATTCGGTAATGCATTGTAAGTTTCTCCTAAAAGCGCAGGCCGGCTGATCTCTATGTCTTCCCGCAAGGCCGGAAAACGAGTCTTGTCGACGGATTTATGTTGGATCTGTTCATTTGCATATTTTGACAAAAGTCTTTAAAAAAAAGGTGGGGTGAGGTACAAAATGCAGTATGGCATCGTTATTTTGCGGTAACCCGATATGAAAAACGTCATACTGTTCCTGGCTTTTGCATTGCTCGCCTTCACGCTGCCATCCTGCGCACAGCGTGACATCCACACGTCGACGGCGCGCGCGGCATATAATATTCCCACTGGCTATGAGCAGGTCATGAAATCCAAGAGCAAAAAGAGGCATTCCAGGAACAAAGTCGCCAAGATCAAGAAAAGAGAGGCCAAAAAGAACAGTACTGATGCCGCCAGGCACCGGAGAAAATCTTTGTTCTTTTAGCAGGTCCTGGTAAGCTGCTATTCCACAATCAACCTTGTTAACCAGTCTGTTTCGATTCTGAACTTCTGTGAACAAATCTTACCTTTAGGATATGTTGATTCGCAGGAATACAAAAGCATTCAAAACAATTCAGGCCATTCTCACTGCATGTGAAAAGCGACAAGACAGAAAAGAACTGGTTCGCGTTTACATAACCAAAGCCGGAGAATCAATCAATGAACGAATTGATGCCGCCTCGATTAAGGGCCAGGGAGATCTTTTTTATGAAATGACTTTTCAGTCGGTGCTCGGTAACCTCGATTCGTCCAATCACCAGCTTCACGAGAGCGACGAAACTTCCGGGGTGTACTTTTTTCGCCGAGGCTCGAACACAAGTTGGGATGAAACACCTTTCGAATTTGATACGCGGGTAAAAACAGAATTTAGCGACATAAACGACTTGCCGGCGGTTCGTAAGAAGGAGAGCTCTGCCGCATACGTTATTCCAGGTGCTGCCACGAAGGAAAAAGCCGGCGGCGAAAAGAAAAAACAAAAGAAAGAAGAGAAGCCACTACCGGATAAGGAGAAAGTGCCGAAAGCAAAACCTGCCGAAAAACAACCTGACTACAAACTTAAGAATCTGATCACGTTTACGAACCTGCAAAATTTGGCATGGAGCGGTAGTGATATGACCAAGCACGAGGTGCTCGACTACTATTATAAAGTTTCAGACTTGTTAATACCGCACCTTCGCGATCGTGAACTCTCAACCAGATTAGTTGACCGGCCTTCGGAAGTTATCCCGCTAACTGTAGACGCAATGGAAATGCGCTATGTTGAGTTGCCGGATTGGTTCCACCTCCAAAGGATCAAAGGCGCACCTGACAAAATCTTGTGCGAAGACCGCGACCACCTGTTGTTCCTTGTTCAAAATGGATGCCGGGAGTTTTATGCTTCCCCGGCGCGGATTAAATCGGGTCGTCCGGATTACATTGTTTTCCAAATAGATTCTCCTGACTTCGATTTATCGAAAGCAGCGATCGTTGCGAAAGAGGCGGAAGTAATCCTCAATGCGCTCTTAATGAAGCCGCTCATAAAAGTAGACGGGAAGTCCGGTGTACATGTTTACATACCGTTGGATGCAAAGAGCGACTTCGATGATGCTGAATCCGTCGGTGAATATGTTTGTAAGCTGCTTCATCTCAAACTTCGCGATCAGGTTGCTCTTGGTGGCGGTGACGGATATGCATACGGCAAGGTGACGCTTGACTACAAGCTTCAATATGAAACGCACTTCATTGCACCATGGTCGCTGGCGATGGGAGATAGTGTTCGTTATTGTGCGCCTCTTACGCCAGCGGATTTATCTCCCGACGTTAGTCAGGATGATTTCACGCCTGATGTGATAATCAAAAAGAAACCCCTGCAGGATCCATTTGAGAAGATTAAGACAAAAAAGGTCAACGCCACTGCGATGCTCGATATGCTTAAAAAATATTACGCGTTTCTATTCTGAGGAAACTTCCCTGCGAAGTTCTTTGCATCTTCTCGTTTCGGGGGTGAAACATAGTCCTGGCTCTGAGTCTTAAGAGCTGCTGCTAACCTGAAACTACCTCAGTCATTCAATGCCTCCCGACCCGTCACAGAATGTATCCCGAATGCATGCCGAATCCCTGAAAAATCAGGGTAAATCTGTCCCAAAATGGGCCCGGGATATGGTGTGCTCATTCAATCGACTTCCGGAGGTTATATATATCCCGCATTTATCCCGCATTCATCCCGCATTTGACTCCCATTTGTCCCGCCTTATTTATAGGGCGGGATATATAGAAGTCATATCCAGGTAGAATGTTAGTAAAACAGAAGGACTGCGAGAAGTCCTGCAGACGTGGTGTTACTTTGACTCCGGGGCTCGCAGGTGGAACACAATAAGATGCTCCAGGAATGCCTGAACCTGTCGGTGTGCCTCACGCGTGTGAAATCGAATATTGCTTGGGGAATCTCCACCTTGTCAATGACTATGCCTGGACTTCCGATGATTACAAGGTGTGTGCGACGATGCAGAACTTCTTTGCAAACTTCATTAAGACCGGGAATCCAAACGGCGCAGCCCTGCCCGAATGGCCCGCAGCGAAGCCAACGGATCAAAAGCCAGCTGTTATGATCATCGATACCGAGTCGAAGGGAGTAGCCTATGACGACGCACGGTACTACTTCCTGGATAAGGTTACGAAATAAAAGACAGGATTCGCAGGTTCACAGCACGCGGCAAACTTGCTGCCTGATTGTCAGATTTTCTTTTGGTGATCACCCTGTATAAGGATGAGTGAAAGGATGCCAAAGAGAAAGAAGCCCACCACGAGTGGAAACACAGATGTCACCATGAGGGAGTTTATGATCGAACCCAGGGCAGATCCGACAAAGAAAAAAAGAGTACCATAGGTGGCTGCAGCTATTCCTGCAACGCTGCCCATCGGCTCCAGTGCCATCGCGCTGCTATTGGGTTCAATGGCAATGTTGATGGCCATAAGCGCTGCTACGGAAATAAAAAACACAACTATTCCGGGAGCACCGTCGGCGATGACCGAAATGAGTAGAAGCGTGGCTGCTATGATTGTATAAAGTATGAGCAGACCTGTTAACGCGCGGCGTGCCCCAAACTTTGCAGACAGCCGTGAGTTTATCAGAGAACAGAGCGACATCAGGAGTCCTATGCCTGCGAACAGCCAGGGAAACAGTTCAGGCCTGTGATAAATTTCGCCGACAATTCTTTCGGAGCTTGCGACGTAAGAACTAAGGCCTGTAAACAGGATCGTGGTAATGCAAGTGTATCGCAGGAATGTTTTGTTCATGATCACACTGCGCATGGAGTGGCTGATACTTTTAAGATCAATGGGGATACGTTTGTCGTGGGGTAAGGATTCATCCAGCCGCATGGACCAGACGAACACTGCCAGGGCAAACAATGGCGGTGTAAAGAAGACCCCTTGCCACGAACCTGCCGAAAGAATCGCTATACCAAGAAATGGAGCGGCAATCGGTGTGAAAAGAAAAATGGTAAGGATGAGTGACATCACGCGTGCCATCTCATCACCGGCAAAGCGGTCCCGTACACCTGCCACGGTTGTCATGAACACTGCCGAAGCACCAACGCCCGCGACAAACCGCGCCGCAAGCATCAGCTCAATCGTCGGTGCCATGGCTGCAGCTATCCCGCCAATGATGTACAACGGAAAGCCAATACGCAGCAGCGGAATTCGTCCAATGCGATCCGACAGGATGCCAAAAGGCAGTTGCGCGATCTGGCCCATGAAGAAAAACACGATGATCTGTGACGTAGCCGTTGATTCAGGTGGGAGACGGAAGTAGGAACGGAGTTCTGCAAACACGGGAAGCATGATATCAATTCCCAAAGCAGTCAGTGTCATGGTGCAGGCAGATAAGGCAATATATTCGCGTGATCCCATTCGCATAGATTTTCAAAGATACGGAACGGGATGAGAAGCCGGAGGTGGTGAATGCGACTTACAAAGGGGGCAGTAAAGCCATTTCATATGGTCCTCAGATGCCGCATTCGTTTCAAAACATTTGTACATTGACGCACCAGAAACTTAAACATGATTAATTTTAAGAAGGAGATTTTAACGGTTATGAAAAGAGTTTATTTTTTAGCAATTCTGCTCGCGCTACTTGGATCACCAGCGCTGGCGCAACACAAGGTTATACAACTTTATGATGGCAAGGCGCCAGGCTCCGAAGATTGGTCCTGGTCGGAGGCAGTCAGTGACAGCAACCTTTGGAATACGCGCGTAATCTACAACGTAAGTACGCCTACCCTGACTGTTGTTCAACCCGAAAAAGGCAAGGCGAATGGTACGGCACTTATCATTGCACCTGGCGGTGCCTTTCATGCGCTTTCCATCGACAGTGAAGGGTTGCATGCGGCGGAGTGGCTGGCAAGGAAAGGCATAACCTGCTTTGTACTGAAATATCGCCTTGCACGAAGTTTCACGACGGAGCCAACGGCGGAACTGAGTAAGAAG
>JAEZDW010000201.1 GCA_023417955.1 Bacteroidota bacterium | reverse complement strand
AAACACCATTGTGAACAGTGCCGCACCCACAAGACTGAAACCTGCGAACAACCCAATATCCTGTAGCACCGACGCGTTGGTAAAACGCAAACTGAGGAATGCAAGCACAGTGGTCAGGCTGCCAATGGTAAGTGGCTTGATAATCTCGCGAATAACCTTTTCAGGATCACGACTTTCCTTGAGAAACACGAGATAGTGCAAACCATAGTCGACCGCAACACCTAAAATAACGGCACCGACCGCCAGCGCAAGAACTGACAGTGATGATTGAACGAAGGAAATACACGTCATAGAAAACAGCGCACCGAAGACAACAGGAAGAAGGATTAGCAACGGCACGCGCTTCTTTCTAAAAAATCCAAGCAGCGTAACCGCAAGCAAGAGGATCATGATCCCGACAGTGAGCAGCGTATCCTTTCGCAATTGCCTTGCGTTTCCTTCAGCTACCACCGACGCACCAAAGAATGAAGCGGTAAGTTCAGGATATGGCTCCGACTGCCTTGCAAGGAGGTTTTCAAGTTCTTCCAGCAAGCCTGCATTACGCTGCGTGTCGTCCGCAGGGTAGACGGGCTGAATAAAAAAGATCAGGTGCCTGTGGTCTTTTGTAACGATATAGCTATCGTAAAGTTTAAGATTCTCATCATACTGAAGGTGCTGCAGACGCCTGAGCACCAGGAATGAAATACCTAGTGGATCGCGCATGATAATCTCACGGGCGCCAATCCCCGTGGGATGAATAAGCGTTCTGTAGTTTGCTCTCAGTGCGTCGCGAATAGCCTTAGGATTTGTGAGCGAATCGAGTGCAGCGTAATCTTCCTCATTCAGAAAAGCAGGTAGGTGTGTGAGCACCGCGTCAGCCATTTCGAGAACTTTGCTGTCGTCGACGGCGCCCTGGACATTCTTTATGTGTGGCGCCAGTTGAACGCTTACGCAATCAACCACGGCTGATGCGAAAGACACCAATTGATCTGGCTGCGGGCGGTAGGCGCTGTCCTTCACTGAAAGCATCACTACAATCTTTTCTGCAGCCCGCGAGTTTCGGAAAACGTCATCGATTGTCTTCACCCGGTCGTCGGTTGGGAATATGCGGGTGATGTCAGCTTCGATGTTAAGCCTGCTCGCACGGAATGCCATTATAGCAACGAGGATGGCAAGCGCAGACCATATGATTGCCGGTCGGGAACGTAAATACCTGTACAGTGAGATAAAGATGTTCTCCATTGCTATGCCGAGTCACCGGACTGATGAGCGATTGTCTCTTCCGGCCTTGTTTCGCCTGGTAAGTTTAAGCATGCCATAAGTCACAACCCCAAAGATAACGCCTGTGATAATGGCAAGTGTAACGGCGCCGACAACATATTGGAAAAAACTTGCCTGAATCAGATCAAACGTGATATCCGTAGAAAAGGAAATGTATTGGGCGCGTTTCCCCATCCATAGTGCGCCGGTGAGATGACTAAGAAAAAGTATGAACGGAATCAACGGTGGAATGCTGATGTTTGCGGCAATAATGACAAGGGCCTTATTCAGTCGAAAGAGAAAACTCAGGGAAATAGCGACCGCCAGCTGAAATCCCCAGATGGGCACGATGCCCATGAATACTCCAAATCCAACCGAGAACGCTTTTACCTTGTCGGATTCGTCAGGATTGAAGAGATGTTCGTAGAGGATTTCCCTGAACTTTTTTTTTTAAAGCTTCTGATGAGGTCGCGGGGTTTGATGTACAGCAAGGCTGCCAATACGAGGAATGTATTTAGAATACTGATTCGCGTAAAATCCCGGAAGGGTCTGAAATGAGAGACGCGGTTTTCCTTCTCTGCATAGAAGACTTTCACAGGCACCTCTGTGATTCCGATGCCGCTCCACGCCGCGCGAACGAGCACTTCTATTTCGAACTCATACTTCTTCGTGAAGAAGAGCATTCCGCGAAGCGCGCCTATAGGGTATAGGCGGTAACCACTTTGCGTATCCCTCATGCGGTAGCCAGTTTCAACCCAGAACCAAAAATTCGAGAACCGATTGCCAAAGCTGCTCTTACCCGGCACGCCAGCCTGATCCATGTTTCGGGCACCAATGATAATAGCCCGGCGGTTGTGTTCAAGCGCGTCAAGGAATGCCGGAAGATCGTCTGCAAAGTGCTGGCCATCGCTGTCAATCGTAATGGCATACTCGTATCCACACTCGACAGCTTTCGCGAAACCTTTACGCAGTGCATAACCTTTGCCGGTGTTTTGTTCAAGCTTAACCGAAGTAACAGCGAGGGACTCGATTATTTTTGCGGTTTCGTCGGTAGACCCGTCGTTGATTACGATGATCTGATCGGTATACTTCATCACGTCACGCACAACAGCGCCTAGCGTGCCCGCATTGTTGTACGTCGGGATCAGCACACAAATTTTCCGTTGCCTGAAAAGCTCATGATATGAAAACTCGCCTTCTATCATATCCGCTCGAGCGATCCTTTGAATTTAAAGAAGGTGACGGCGCCGGACTGAATGCTCGCGTTAACCGTAAAACCCTTTTCTGATGGAGTGAAATTTATTGCGACATCGACTTCCTTATTTTGATCAGGATTGATGACGGCGAGGAACTTGATATTTTCTCCTGTCGCTATTTTCAAACGCGACAC
>JAEZDW010000084.1 GCA_023417955.1 Bacteroidota bacterium | reverse complement strand
ACTCAGAAAATGGCGGTACACGCCGCGGATCAGTAGTGCAGGAAACCAAATGCGCTTGCTTAGCGAGGAAGAGGAAGACGTTCACCTGGAGGAAGGGATGAAAGCGGAGGAGAATGTATTCTCGATTGACTACGACGTTTGGATGGACGAAAAGTCAGGAGAGGTAAAAATCGAAAAATACGCTGGACACCTCCAGGCGCTCCAGTGTAACAGTTGCGGCTTTTATACCATGCGGGTGGTCCGCGAGGAGATTACGCGACAGCCGGGTAAAGACACGCCTGGCGAGCTTATTAAACACTATCAGTGCCAATACTGCAAATCCGTACGAGCAACCGCCTTCAATATATCGACGAAGGAAGCGGAGGACTACAAGAAAGACCTCAAAAAGCCATTAGCGTTTAAACGGAAGAACAATATCGACCTTATCCGGGTCGAAATCCACTCGGCGCTCACCGGGAAGAAGTTTTACGAATTCCAGAATGTGGAACAAGCCATGAAATTTTTGGAAGAATTTGATTCTGAGAAATAAGGTTATTCCATCGTTCTCGACCTGGAATTGATTCAAAAGGTCGGGAATCGTTTTATTTGGAGGATCAAATTCAGTATTTTTTACGTTTAAAGTCGAGGCACGCCATTTGCGTGTACCCAGTAAATCCAATTTTTTGAAATGAGAACGCGATTGAGAACCGGAATTACCACCCTGCTGTTCGTCCTGTCATTCGGGATTATCAGTGCGACCACCAACCCCGCCGACACCACCGACCTTCAACCGAAGGCTGTGTACGGCAAGGAGGCGAAAATAATAGCTCACATTCTCGATAACAACCACTACCGAAAGATACGGCTAAATGACTCGCTGTCTTCCGTGATTCTGGATAAATACATTGAGAATCTTGATAACAACAAAACGTATTTTACAAAGGCCGACATAGCTTCGTTTGAAAAATACCGGAAGCAAATCGATGATCTTACGCGTGCCGAAGATGTAAGCGTTGCCTACGAGATTTATAAAGTGTTTCGCAAGCGTTTTGAAGAGCGCATGGTACATGTGAAAAAGGAACTCATCGACAAAGAGTTTGACTTTTCCATAAACGAATATTTCGAAACCGACCGAGACAAGGAGGGTTGGGCTGCAACGAATGCAGAGTTGAACGAAATCTGGCGTATGCAGATAAAAAGCCAGGCGCTTAGTCTTAAACTGGCAGGAAAAACGCAGGCCGAAATCAGCAAGACGCTGCATGAACGATACGATCGGTTCATCAAATCCGTCCGCCAGTTCAATTCAGAAGACGTCTTTGGTGTGTATATGAACACGGTTACGGAAGCGTACGACCCACATACGAACTACTTCTCGCCAAGAGCTGCGGATTTATTCAAACAAAATATGAGCCTTTCCCTCGAAGGCATCGGCGCAAGACTTCAAACAGAAAACGACTACACCAAGGTAGCGGAAATTATTCCGGGAGGTCCTGCTGACAAGAGTAAACTGCTTCTTCCCAATGACCGTATCGTAGCCGTAGGTCAGGGTGAAGATGGCGAAATGGTTGATGTTGTCGGATGGCGCATCGACGAGGTCGTAAAATTGATCAAGGGTCCAAAAGGAACAACGGTACGCCTATCCATCCTACCGGTTGAAACAGGTGTAAGTGGTCCGTCTAAGGTGATAAAACTCGTGCGGGACAAAATTAACCTGGAAGATCAGCGCGCAAAAAAGACGGTCATAAATTATCAGAAAGAGGGCCGGGCCATGAAGATGGGCGTCATCACGTTGCCGAGCTTCTACATGGATTTTGACGAATACAGAAAAGGCAACCCGAACTATACAAGTACCACACGGGATGTTCAGAAACTTATTCGCGAATTGCAGACCGAAAAGATTGACGGTCTGGTGATTGACCTTCGCAACAACGGGGGTGGATCACTCTCAGAAGCAATTGATCTCACCGGTTTGTTTATTAAACAGGGACCTGTTGTTCAGGTTCGGAACTCAGGCAACAAGGTAGAAGTTGGTGTTGATGATAACCCGACTGTCGCATACAACGGACCCCTTATCGTCATGACAAACCGATTCAGTGCATCGGCGTCTGAAATATTTGCGGGAGCCATCCAGGACTATAAGCGCGGAATCGTCGTGGGCGAATCGACCTATGGCAAAGGAACCGTCCAAACTGTAATTCATCTTGACCAGTTTCTGAATGAAAAGGAGCCCGTGGGTGATCTTAAGCTTACCTTTCAGAAATTCTACCGTGTTACGGGAAGCAGCACCCAAAACAAGGGTGTAGTTCCCGATATCAAGCTGCCTACCGCACTCGCACCGGAACAATTTGGTGAGAGTTCGAATCCCAATGCACTACCCTGGGATGAGATCAAGGGTACCTTGTATCAGAAAACGCCGCTGATCAACGAGCGCATTGTTGCGCAGTTGGCAAAGAACTACAACGAACGCCTGCGCACAGACACACGATTGAAAAAGCTTGTGTCTGAAGTTGAGGATGTGAAGAAGAGTTATTCCGAAACCCGCATCAGTTTGAACGAAGACGTTCGCCGGAAAGAAATCGCCGACGCCGAACTGAAACGTGATAAGCAAAAACTAGATGGTGAGTTCGTAAACAAAGAACAGGTTTCCGTAAGCAGCGACTTGCTCGAGATTGAGGATGAGTACCTTAGGGAGGGTCTGTTTATCCTCTCGGATCTGATATCAACTATTGGGTAAGAACTTCTTACCGCGAGAATGCGAAAAGGACGGGTGACCGTCCTTTTCTTTTGCCCAATTCTTCCGCTGGCTTCTTTAGTAACGTCTGCATAAATTGCTATTTTGGAAGCCTATAAGGCACCTCGATGAGTGAAGAACTACTTAAGGCGATTATTCAACTTTTTGCCATCGTCGCCCGGGAACGAATAACCGAGGACGAACGGTCGAACATCAAGGAGTTCCTTTCCATCCATCTCAACCGCGAGGCAACCACGTATTACCTCAAACTGTTTGACGAGTTTTGTAATTCCAATGATCTGAATTCACCAGATCTGGGAAGTCTTGACACCGACACGAAACAATTCGTCGATGACTGGGCGAACATCATGAAGATCGTGAAGCAAGTGAACAGTGCTCTCACGATGCAGCAAAAGCTCGTCCTTGTTGCCAAGATTATTGAACTTGTCCACGCCGATAGCCAGATTTCCGAACGCCAGGCGAACCTGATTTTCTACATTGGCCAGGGCCTGAAGATTCCGCGGCACATCGTTGATTCGCTGCAGACATTTGTGCTCGGCCAGGACATTGAGGAGTTTTCACCTAAAAATACCCTCATAATTGACGAAGGCTCCGGCGAATATGAAGGACCGCGGCTTATGGAAAAGAACCTAACCGGTCTTATTGCAATCCTTCGTTTACCAGAAGCGGAAACGTACTTCATCAAGTACCTGGGCATCACGACACTGTACCTTAACAGCATCCTCCTTAAGAGCCGTAAGATCGATGTCTTCCCAACAGGGAGTACCATTCGTGGTGACAAGGTTGGTCCGATCTATTACAGTGACATCATCGGAAAATTTCTGCTTGATCAAAGTCAAATCCGGCTTTCGTTTACCGCGGACCACGTATTCTACCACTTCCGGTCAGGAAGGGCTGGAATTCAGAACGTGAACATTGCCGAACAAGGCGGAAAGCTGATTGGCCTAATGGGCGCGAGCGGTTCCGGGAAATCAACGTTGCTGAACGTCCTCAATGGATCCGAGAAACCATCTAGCGGGAGGGTGCAGGTTAACGGTATCGATATTTATGAGGAGCCTGAAAAAGTGCAGGGTATTATTGGCTACGTCCCGCAGGACGACTTGCTGATCGAGGATCTTACCGTGTTCGAGAACCTGTACTTCGCAGCGAAACTTTGTTTCAAGGACTACACAGAGAAGCAAATATTCGAGCTGACCTCGCGCGTTCTCATTGTGCTGGGATTGACCGAGATCCGCGATCTAAAAGTAGGCTCGCCCCTCGACAAAACCATCAGTGGTGGGCAACGAAAGAGACTGAACATCGGACTGGAACTGCTCCGTGAGCCGACGATTCTTTTTGTCGACGAACCAACCTCGGGATTATCGTCAAGGGATTCTGAAAATATCATGGACCTGCTGAAGGAACTTTCGCTTCGGGGTAAAATGGTATTCGTTGTAATCCATCAACCGTCTTCGGATATCTTCAAGATGTTCGACACGCTGATCATCCTCGATGTGGGTGGTTTTCAAATCTACTACGGCAACCCGATTGAGGCTGTCATTTATTTTCGTGATATTATCAACGCTGCCAACAAGACCCAGGGAGCATGCCCCGAATGCGGGAACATTAATCCGGAGCAGATATTCAGTATCATCGAAACGAAGGTCGTCAATGAATATGGGAGACTTACGAACACGCGAAAGGTATCACCGGGCCAATGGTATCAATATTTCAAGCAGCGTATCAAACTGAATCGTGTCGAGCATGTGCGGGAAGCGTTGCCGCCGCCGCAGGAAATCCCGGGATGGTTCAGTCAAATGAAAGTGTTCATCACGCGCGACGTGCTTTCGAAAATTGCGAACCGTCAGTATTTGCTGGTTAACCTTCTTGAATCGCCGGTACTTGCTTTCTTCATTGCCTTCATGGTAAAGTATTACAACGAGCTTGAAGGCGGCGGCACCTACACGTTCTACAATAATCAGAACATTCCGATTTACTTTTTCATGAGCGTAGTGGTAGCACTGTTTTTTGGTTTGACGATGAGTGCTGAAGAAATCTTTCGCGACCGGAAAATCCTTAAACGTGAACGATTCTTGAACTTAAGCCGTAGCAGTTATCTCGCGTCGAAGACGCTGATCATGTTCGGCTTTTCGGCAATTCAGACTGTTCTGTTTATTTTGGTTGGAAACTCCATTCTTGAAATACCGCTAACCGAATTTCGATACTGGCTTATCCTGTTTAGCGTATCGTGTTTCGCCAACATGCTTGGGCTGAACATTTCAGCGTCTTTTAACTCGGCGGTAACCATCTATATCCTTATCCCTTTACTTGTGATCCCGCAGTTGTTGTTGAGCGGAGTGGTCATCAGTTTTGATCGGTTTAACCCGACTGTTGGAAAACCGGTTGGTATTCCCATTGCCGGCGAGGTGATGGCGTCACGCTGGGCCTTTGAGGCTTTCATGGTAACTCAGTTCAAGGATAACCCTTTCGAAGAGATGTTTTATGCCATGGATCAGACTGCTGCCGAAGCTGAATACAAGCGCATCTATTATATTCCCGCACTGGAATCGAAGCTGGCTTTAGTAAAAACCAATAGAAGCCACTGGATGAATCCGAGGCACGAAGAAACAAATAACGTGATTACCCTGCTTCGTAATGAAATTTCAAATGAGCTCCAGTACGTTGGTACCGACAAGTTGGACATCAGCACGCTGCAGCCGGGACAAATAGATTCGGCCACTGTCCAAAATACGTCAGATTTTCTCGTTGTCCTGAAAAATTACTACACGCGGAAGATGCGCAAAGCCCTGGACGAAAAGGATGCGCTTGTTGCGGCAATGACGGATACACCGGAAAGGCAAGCCCGGTTTGAAAAAATGAGGTCACGTTATGTTAACAAGGCTGTTTCTGACGCGGTGCGGAACATAACCACCCCGGAGCGAATCATCGAATATGATGGCAAGCTTATTCAGAAAATATATCCGATATACATCTTCGAGCACAAGCCGGCTCACTATTTTGACTTTACGGCAAACCTGTATCAACCTACGAAACATTTTGCCGGTGAATATTTTGATACATTTGTGTTCAACATCATTGTGATCTGGTCAATGACCATCGCACTGTTTGTTGCGCTTTATTTTGATCTGCTGAAGAAACTGATCAAGTTGATCGGAAACCGGAGAAGATACAAAAGGAAAGAATAACTTGAATAACCATTATTTTAAACAGTTCTAATTTTATGAAGTACACGATTATCAGATGCCTCGCCGTTGCCACTGTCGTCTTAGGAGTGATTGCCTGCGGCGAAAAGAAACAAGACCATCATGCCGATCATGAGTCGGACGAAGACGCTGACTGGACTATGATGGATGAGTTTCACATGGTGATGGCTGACGCGTTTCACCCATACAAAGATTCTGCGAATCTGCAGCCTGCCAAGGATCACGCGTCTCACATGGTTGTTGTTGCAGATAAATGGGCTGACTCAGAGTTACCGGAACGTGTGAACAATGAAAAAGTAAAGTCGCTTATTTCAAAACTACGCGATAACGCCCGGGAATTTGAGAAGATTGTCGGCACGGAAAACGACCAGGAAATCGCGGCAGCCCTAAACCAGTTGCATGATGACTTCCATGAAATCCAGGATGCCTGGTATCACGCTGAAGGCGACCACTCACATCACGAACACTAGAAATTGACATCGCAAAAGGAAGGCAGCATCAACTTTGATGCTGCTTTCTTTGTTATAACGCTATGCTGCGGATTGCATGGACTCCATCATATGTATTGCCTTTACCGCCTCACCACCGGTTTCCAATGAGTAAGTATGAGCTATTGCCCATGCAACTCATTCATGAAGGTACAATTACAGAAAGCAATCTTTTTCATCCTGAATCGATTTCGCCGGACTGGTTGCTGTCTACCCATGATCCATACTATGTTTCCAGACTTGACGCTCTTACGTTGACACCGGCGGAGATTCGTCGAACCGGTTTTCCGCTTAGCGACAGCGTTGTGAAAAGAGAGAAGGTCATCGTCAAAGGTACACTGCTAGCGACGCATTTTGCAATGGAGTATGGAATTTCCATGAATATCGCCGGAGGCACGCACCACGCATTTACCAACAGGGGAGAAGGCTTCTGCCTGTTCAATGATCAGGCTATTGCGGCCAACTACCTGTTGCAGCAGGGCTTTGCAAAGAAAATTCTGATCGTAGATCTGGATGTTCACCAGGGCAATGGCACTGCTGAGATCTTCCGGAACGAAGAACGCGTTTTTACCTTCTCCATGCACGGCGCGAATAACTATCCGATGATCAAAGAAGAATCTGACCTCGACATCGGTTTACCTGATGGGACTGCAGACAATGCGTATCTCGCTTTGCTGGACACCAATCTGAAAGCGTTACTCGACAGCGTTGAGCCGGATTTTATCTTCTTTCAGGCTGGAGTCGACATACTTGACACGGACAAACTCGGTAAGCTCAAAGTTACGCGTCAGGGCTGCAGGCAGCGTGACAAGTTAGTGCTTAGTCTCGCGAGACAGAACCGTATTCCCATCGTTGCGACTATGGGCGGTGGTTACTCTCCAAATTTTAACGACATAATTGAAGCGCACGCGAATACATTTCGCCTTGCGCAGGATATTTTCTTTTAAACAATAATGCAACTTTTGGTCGGCTAGCAAAACTCGACTATATTACTCCGGTTTGAATGCTGCAAAATGACCGGACCTGCTGTTACCCAGGATGACAAAAAAACACTTTGGTATGTCATCCTCGCTTCTTCTGTCGGTACTCTCATAGAATGGTACGACTTCTATATTTTCGGCAGCCTTGCCGTTATACTTTCTGAACAATTTTTCCCACAGACAAATCCAACGGCGGATTTCCTCGCAACGCTCGCGACATTTGCCGCAGGGTTTGTGGTGAGACCGTTTGGAGCACTTGTATTCGGGCGACTTGGGGACCTGGTCGGGCGGAAGTACACATTTCTCGTGACTCTGGTGTTGATGGGAGGGTCGACTTTTGCGATCGGTCTCGTTCCCGGATATGAAAGCATCGGGATTTTCGCACCACTGATCGTACTTGTTCTTCGTCTTCTGCAGGGACTCGCGCTGGGAGGAGAATATGGTGGTGCCGCAACCTATGTCGCGGAACACGCACCGGATGCAAAGCGGGGGTTTTATACCAGCTTCATTCAGACCACGGCAACCCTCGGGCTGTTTGTTTCTATCGGAGTCATTCTCGCCGTCAGAGAATACATGGGTGTTGATGCATTTAATGCCTGGGGTTGGCGGATACCTTTTCTTTTGTCTGCGGTACTCGTGGCAGTATCGGTATTCATTCGTATGAAGATGAATGAATCGCCTGTATTCGCACGGATCAAGGCACAGGGAAAAACTTCAGCGAATCCGCTCAAGGAAAGCTTTACGAAAAAAGAAAATCTGCGCATGGTTCTCATCGCGCTTTTCGGAGCAACGGCAGGGCAGGGTGTAGTCTGGTACACGGGTCAGTTTTATGCCATGACCTTTTTGGAAACGACATGCAGAATCGACTTTGTTCAAACCCGAAATATAATCGCGCTCGCGCTCGTCGTTGGTACCCCGCTATTCATTTACTTCGGATGGCTGTCCGACAAATTCGGCAGAAAAGTAATCATGATGACAGGGATGGTACTGGCCGTCTTCCTGTACAGACCGATTTACATGCATATGTACTCCATCGCCGACATTACGCAGAAGGAGGAAGTCTCATCAGAGACGATAGAAAGACCGGAAGTAAGAGACGGGGACGAGACCATAGCAGCGTATACTGAGGTAGTAACGTTTTATTCCGATGGCACCGAAATGCGAGAGCGCCAGACTCAGGATGGCGCCAAACGTTCTATTACGCTTCATGGCGATCTTTTCTATGCCATGGCAGCAATGGTATTGATCCAGGTTGTACTCGTTACGATGGTTTATGGGCCGATAGCCGCCTTCCTCGTGGAGATCTTCCCGGCACGGATTCGCTACACGTCAATGTCTTTGCCTTATCATATTGGCAATGGAATCTTCGGGGGGCTAACGCCTTTCATAGCAACCTATCTGTATCAACAGAGCAAGACGGACTCGCAGCCTGACGGAGATCCGTTTGCGGGGCTGTGGTATCCAATTGCAATTGCGGCGGCATCGTTCATCATTGGAATGGTTTTCCTGTCTAATAAGAAACGAGGCGAGATCATGGAAGGATAACATCGGCCTATGCCGTTTACGCCTGCCCATACCGCGATTGTTCTCCCGCTTATAAACAGGCGAAAGTTCTCTGCGACTGCACTTATTGCAGGGAGCGTGGCACCCGACTTCGAGTATTTTTTCAAGATGAGTGTGAATAGTGAGCATAGCCACACGCTCCCCGGACTGCTATACTTCAATCTTCCCGTTGTGTTTTTTCTTTCCTTTGTATTCCACCTCGTCGTTAAACGAAACTTGCTTCAGAATAGTCCTGCATTTATTCAAAGCCGATTTTACCCGTTGTTACAGTTGAATTTCGGAAGATATATCAGGCAAAACCTTTGGGTTTTCATCTCGTCGGCGTTGTTGGGCGCTGCATCGCACATCTTTTGGGACGGGTTTACACACGGTAAGGGTTTCTTTGTACAGCACCTTTGGTTCTATCCCGGAAGATACGTTCCGTTTGATGGAGTTAATTATCCGTTGTGGTATGCATTACAATACATCAGCACGGCTGTCGGATTAGTTATCGTTACTTTATACATAGTCGTGAAAAAGCCCGTCGACCACGCGCAGTATTATAAGCCAGGGTGGCTTTACTGGCTTGTGTTCGCGATTGTTGGTTTGGTTGTCTTTGCACTTCGATTCTGGATTGCACCCCATGACTTCATGCTCGGGAACGCTGTGGTCACGTTTATCAGCAGCATCTGCATCGCACTGATTGTTTGCGGCTTCCTTCCGCAGCGGCCTTTCATTAATCATACCGGAATCGAAAGTATCCATGCAGTTTAAGAGACTTCATTTGCTTTGATTATATTTCTCCGGTGGCAAAGAACTCACAATGGGTTAATGTAGGCAAGCGCCAGCTTGAGCTCAGCAATCTGGAGAAGGTGCTCTTTCCGGAAGACGGGATCGTAAAGGCACAGGTGATCGAATATTACCTCAAGATCGCTCCGACGCTGCTAAAGTATGTCAAGGGAAGGGCGCTGACACTCATACGTTTTCCCGACGGGATCCACGGCGAGAGCTTCTATCAAAAAAACAGACCCAATTGGGCGCCGGATTGGATAGAGTTCGTCACCCTTGGGAAGGAAAAGAAAGACTACATTATTGCCACTGAACCTGCATTACTTGTCTGGCTTGCTAACCTCGCATCGCTGGAGATACATCAGCTTCATGCCCGGAAGCCGGAGTTCGATCATCCGGATTATATGGTCTTTGACCTCGATCCGCCGGAGGGCTATACGTTTTCAGATCTTATTCCGATTGCGTTTGATCTCAAGGAAAGCATTGAAAGCTATGGGTATACCCCGTTTGTAAAAACCACTGGCGGTAAAGGCATTCACATCTGCTGTCCAATAGAAGCCAGGTGGGATTTTCATACCGTGTTTGAAGCAGCTGAGTCAATAGCGAAACCATTTGTTGAACAAAACAACGAACGTACTACACTACACATCAAGAAAGACGCGCGCAAGGGGAGGGTATTGGTTGACATTTACAGAATCCGGTCCGGCCAAAGCATCGTGTCGCCGTACAGTATTAGGGGCAGACCTGGTGCGCCGGTATCCATGCCGTTGACGTGGGAAGAACTCGAAGCGCTTGAAACACCTGGTGTTTTTAACATCGTTAACGCGGTGGACAAGGTTGTAAATGACGGCGATCCCTGGGAGGGATTTGAGGCTTTTGCTGTTCCGCTGCACACACAGGTGAAGTCGCGACCAAAGAAGAAAACGCTGCCAGAGAACCCGAAGCATAAGACGCCTGAGCAACTCGAGACGTATAAAAAGAAACGAAACTTTGAAAAGACGCCGGAGCCAGTCGGAGAGATACAGGTTGGCGGCGGTAACAATTTTGTTGTGCACCGCCATCACGCCTCAAGACTTCACTATGACCTGCGGCTTGAAAAAGACGGCGTGCTTAAGTCATGGGCAGTACCAAAGGGTCTGCCGCCACATCCCGGAGTAAAACGTCTGGCGGTGCAAACGGAGGATCATCCGATTGAATACCTGACGTTCGACGGAAGAATTCCAAAGGGTCAATATGGCGCCGGGGAGATGTGGGTTTATGCATTGGGCAAATATCAGATCACGAAGGACAAGAAAGACGGATTCTACTTCCGGTTAAGCAGCCGCGAAATTACTGGTGAGTATCGAATTCACAAGACAAAGGAGAAGGAGTGGCTGCTTGAAAGGGTGGATGATCCCCAGGTAGATTACCTTAATAGTCTGGTTGAACCAATGCTCTCAGAAACCGCGGCAGCTCCGCCTGCAGGAGACAACTATGTCCATGAACTCAAATGGGATGGTATACGCGCGCTCATCGCAGTGGAAGATGGCGTTGTGAGCATTCGGACCCGCAATCAAAATGAAGTAACGCGGCAGTTTCCCGAATTGCTTAAAGGTGAGGATGCCTTTCGCGCTACCAATGGACTGTTCGACGGTGAGATCGTCTGCCTGGATACTGAGGGCAAGCCCGTATTCAAAAATGTCATAAATCGTTTAATGAGCACTGGGGACAAGAACATCGAAACGCTTTCAAAAAAGAATCCCGTTCACTGCTACCTGTTCGATTGCCTGTATCTCGACGGGCGCGCTTTGATCAATGAACCGCTGCTCAAAAGACGCGAGTGGCTTGCTGATGTTATCCGCCCCGACACGTCATACAGATTAAGTGAAGCGGTTGATGATGGTCAGGCGCTTTTCGAAGCAGCGCGAATGCATGCCCTTGAAGGCATCATTTCAAAACAAAAGGACAGCAAATACATGCCTGGCAAGCGCACCAACTGCTGGGTTAAGGTGAAAGTACGGCAAAGTGCGGAGGTGTTAGTGATTGGGATAACGAAAGGAAAGGGCGACCGCAACCAGACATTCGGCGCCCTGCAGATCGCTGAGCGTATAGATGGTAAGTTGATTTATCGAGGGAAGGTTGGGACCGGGTTCGACGATAAAAAAATGAAAGAAATACTGAAGGCGCTTGAGTCTGCCGGTAAAACCAAAAGTACCGAAGTTCTTGGTAAGGTTGTCGATCCCAAAGTAACGACCTGGTTCAACCCACAGGTAATTGCCGAAGTGAGCTACTCGCGAATCACGCCTGATGCCATGTTCCGGGAACCCGTCTTCTTACGCCTCAGACCTGATTTAACAACTTAATAATCAATTAATTGCACACCGCCGATTGTAACTTCGGATCAACATCAACTCCGAGTTCTTTTGCCTTCAACAAATCGCGGCATGCCTCGTCCCGGCGTTTGAGTTTTTCGTATGCGATCGCCCTGTTATAGTATGCCGGACCATAATCAGGATCATATACCAGCGCGTTGGTGTAATCTTTTGCCGCCTCGTCATAACGACCGAGTTTTGATAATACGTTGCCCCGATTCAGCCAGGCCTTTCCGAAATCTTCCTTCAGGCGCAATGCCTCTGTGTAGTCTGCATATGCCCCCTTAGGATCATTGAGACGATCTTTGACGAAGCCGCGGTTCAGCCATATTTCCGGGTCGTCCTTTTCTATGTCTATTGCGCTGTTGTAGTCTTCAAGTGCTCCCTTAAAAAAGCCGCCTTGCATACGATGATACGCGCGCTCGAGATATGGCTGCAGCATGCTTTCATCGCTTTCAATCGCCTTGTCGAAATAATCACCTCCGTCACCCGAGCGTGCACGCAGCACGCCAAGATTGCTGAGTGCCTGCGTGTGCCCGGGATAAATCTTCAGCGCTTGCTCATAATCGGCAATAGCCTTTTCAATTGAGGTCTTTTCATAGACTATTCCGCGGTTCACGTAATAGTCAGCCTCACGTGGCTGCAAGCGGATTGCCGAATCAAGCCATGCCAGTGCCTGCGTGTAGTCCGCGAGTTTGTAAGAGGTGAGTCCAAGGTAGTTGTACAGCGATGGACGAAGGTCACTTTGAGCCGTGGTAATCTGACGCGTTCCCTGCGGCGTTGCGGACTTCTGAAACATTACAACATTGGTTTCACCGGCGGGCAGTGTGAGCAATCGTTCATAATCAGCAAGAGCCTGTTGAAAATGTCCGACCCGGTATCGGGCATTCGCGCGAGCGAGCAGAATATCAAAGTTATCCGGGTTCAATTCAAGATAGATGCTGTAATCTGTGACGGCGCCTGAGTAATCGCGAGTCATCTCCCGGGCCCTGGCGCGTCCTGCATATGCATCAACCAATCCGGGGTTGGCAGATAGCGCCTGACCGTAAAGCTGGATTGCCCTTTCATAACTACCCTGTCGATAGAGCTTGTCCGCGCGTTCCAGCAATTCCGAACCTGATGGCTGCCCATAAGACGGCAGGCAACAGGCGACGACGAGGATAAGGAAAAGTGCTATCTTCATATACTGTAAAACGCCATTCACATCAGAATCAGTACGAAAGGCCGACTAAGTTCGCGCGTGCATGACGTTTTACAAACACAGGCATCTAAATTTTGTATCAAGAATCAAATAATTACGTGAAGGCGAGGGCGTACAATTTGTTGCTGATTGGTTTGTAAAATCTATTCACAATCAGTAGTTTAGTGCCTTTTACTTCATTTTTTAAACTAAGTATAGTTTATGCGTGCAATCTGGAAGGGCCATATTCAGTTTTCTCTGGTAACGATTCCCATTCGCATATACAATGC
>JAEZDW010000508.1 GCA_023417955.1 Bacteroidota bacterium | reverse complement strand
ACGGTGCACTATGGAAATCAGACGGAACTGTAGGGGGGTCGTCATCCATAATGTCACTGTATCCAACTCAAATCACAATGATCGGTAATACCGCATATTTCAGAGCAAATGGGGAGTTATGGAAATCTGACGGAACCTCTGAAGGAACCGTATTGGTAAAAAACATTTACCCGGGCAGTACTTTTGGAAGCTCTCCCAATTTACTCACGAATGTAAATGGCACGCTGTTCTTTACAGCCAGAACTTCAGCAGGTGAGGAACTCTGGAAAAGTGATGGCACAGAGGCAGGGACTGTCATGGTTAAAGATATAAGGCCGGGTTCGATCGGAAGTGAGCCAAGGTATCTCACACCTTTTAACAATCAGCTCTTTTTTGTTGCGCATCGCACCGGGGGCAACTTAGCGCTCTACCGCAGTGATGGTACAAATGCAGGAACTGTCATTGTAAAAGAGTTTACTTCGGATCCGGTTATAAATTTCAGCAGGGTAATCGTAAGCGGTGGACGAATCTACTTTTCCGTAAAGCATACCTCAACCAGTGTGTCTCTTTATCAGACTGACGGTACTTCCGCAGGCACGTCACATATACATACATTCCCTAACGGGGTAGAACTTGAAATTCTTCCGGAGCTCAACGGCAAAACCCTCGTCTCGGTGTGGTATTCGCCCGTTTATTACACCGAGCTTTGGGCTACGGACGGAACCGAAATGGGTACGTCACTGGTGACGACAATGGAAGACAGGCCGGCAGGAGGGAAAACGCTTATCATTGACGACGTGCTTTACTACAGTGGAATACTCTACCTCGGCCGGACTGATGGTACTGCGTGCGGAACATTCCCGATACGCAATGCCAATGATGATCTTTTTGTGCACCATGCATCCGGACTGACGCTCATCAACGATAAGTTTATTCTTAGCGCCGTTACAAGTCAGCATGGCAGAGAATTGTTTAAGCTGAATATATCCGCCATACCCGCGCCTGACTGCGAAGAAACACTCGCCCTCGCTTTGCGTGAAGCGGGAGATCTTTCAGAAGACGAGAACGACAAAAACAGTTCGTTTGGAACGTACCCGAATCCGTTCTTCACAGACTTTCAACTGTCATTTGACAAAGAGCGAGGCGAGCGGTTCGATGTTGTAATCTACGGATTGGATGGTCAGGTAAAAGCACGGTACAATGGATTGAACGCCGGCGAGAAATACGCGCTTGGCGAAAAGCTTGAGCGCGGACTGTACTTCATAAGGATCACCTCGAACGGAAAAAGCGAAACGCGTCGCCTTGTCAAGCAATAGCGTTTTGAATGCTCCATTGAAAATATTGAAGGAGTCGAAAGGCTCCTTCTTTTTTTTGGATGTCACATGAACGGCAGCAAATGATTTTAAGCTAATCCAACCACATTCTTCAATAAGGATGTAGAAACATGTATTCCATTTATTTGTTCACCTGCTGGTTGATTGTCGCAGTAGCAATTTAAATACTCCCTTTGCCTATGGGTGAATGTCTTTATTACATAACTTCACACACCTGCAGTTAACGCGCGCTTTTTTGTCGCGGCGAGGTTGGTTTTCGGGGTTGATCGTTGTCTGGCAGGCTGCTCCCCGGTACCATCACTGGTTGTCTAATGTATCTTTTAACACTGTCTGTTTTTAATCTTTTGTGTATGAAAAAAAATTACCCTCTGGCTGGCGGCTTGCCGGCCAAAATCAGGACGTTATCGCTCCTGCTGTGTTTAGCTGCGTTTCAGCTTAACGCTCAAATCGAACTCGTTAAAGATCTCGTCACATCGACGAGTTCTGCCAGCGAGTTCTCTCTCGTCTACGAAGCCGGTGACATTCTCTATTTCACTTCAGAGAACGATCTTTGGGTGTGTGATACCGAAGGGAATCCGACCAAGCTCAAAGATTTCAAGTCGATCGGCGCGCTGACGCATCTTGGCAATGATTTAGTCTTTTTTGCTGACGACGGGATCGTTGGAGCTGAGCTCTGGAAAAGCGACGGTACCGTTGAAGGAACGACACTCGTCAAGGATATTTTTCCGGGTTCGTCCACAGGTGGATGGTCTGAATTTGTTCATGCCAACGGAAAGATTTTCTTTGTTGCGAACAATGGTGTCTCCGGTCGGGAAGTCTGGAGTACGGATGGAACGCCTTCAGGTACGTTCATGGTAAAAGATATCATGAAAGGCGTTGGCCATAGCAATGCTTCCTTTCTGACTGCCTTCAATGGCCATGTATATTTCGCCGCGAACGATGCCATACACGGTTATGAATTGTGGCGAACGGATGGCACATCTACCGGTACCACCCTCGTTGTTGACATCTGGCCGGGAAAGAATAGTAGTGCACCTCAGCATATTGTTGCCCACGACGGTCATCTTTATTTCAGCGCCAGGAGCGAAGCTGAAGGTGAGGAGTTTTGGATATCAGACGGAACAGCGGCAGGAACATCACTGCTTCTTGATATCAATCCCGGCGGCGGGAGCAGCTATCCGAAAAACATATTGGGTACAGACGGAACAATTTATTTTACTGCGCATGACGGCTCCCACGGTGTCGAATTTTGGGCCAGCGACGGCACAACAGCAGGAACGTCTATGATCACAGACCTAAATCCCGGAATATATAATGGCGTCCAGTGGCTGGAGGCAATGGCCGGTCATAACGGACTCCTGTATTTTGTTGTGGGCTGGAGGCTGTTTGTGAGTGATGGTACCGAAGCAGGAACCACGTATATACAGGATATCGGTGATTTCTATTCACGGTTAAGCTTTGCTGAGTATGAAGGTGGTTTATACGTTATTGATTTCCCGTGGGACCATATTACTCAGTCAACCAGTATAATACTCCGACAGGTTGAGGACACTACGGTGACAGATGTAAAAATTCTGGGTTATGGATCGTCCGGTTTGTATCCAATCAACGGAACGTCGTCGATGTACTTTATTGCACCCGACATGACTCTTGACTCGCACATCTGGAAGAGTGACGGTACAGAAGAAGGAACCATCCCATTTGTAAATCTTGGCACTTATACTTACGAGGCAAATCCCGAGAACTTCATTCACTTCAATGGCAAAGTTTACATTAATACCAACGTCATCTCGGCCGATTCGGTTGAAGGCAACGGATTGTGGTCGACGGACGGTACAGAGGCCGGAACTGAACTGATTGTGCCAGGCAATGTACTGTATCTGGTCGCGGGCGAGGAATTGTTATTCTTCTTCAAAGACGGGGCACTATGGAAATCGGATGGAACTCCGGAGGGGTCATCGAGTGTAAAGTCGCTTCTGCCTCGCCCGATCGGTACAGTCGGCGATATCGCATATTTCTCAGCAAGTATTGGAGGCGCGGGTGACGAGTTATGGAAATCGGACGGAACTCCTGAAGGAACTGTAATGGTGAAAGACATTTACCCCGGTGGCAGTCTTTCAAGCTCCCCCCGATCGTTCACCAATGTAAATGGCATATTGTTCTTTTCTGCGAGGACTTCGGTGGGTGAAGAACTCTGGAAAAGTGATGGCACAGATGCGGGGACGGTTTTGGTTAAGGACATAATGCCAGGTTCAGCCGGAAGTGAGCCGATGTACCTTACAGCATTTGATAATCAGCTGTTTTTTGTTGCGCGTCGCCCCGCAGGCGGACTGGCATTGTATGGCAGCGACGGAACAAATGCAGGAACGGTGATTGTCAAAGAGTTTCCTTCGGATCCCGTGATAAACTTCAATGCTATCACAATTAGCGGCGGGCGCCTCTACTTTGTCGTTAGGCATACATCAAGCAGCCTATCGCTTTACCAGACTGACGGCACTGCCGCGGGTACCTCGCATGTACAGACATTCCCCGACGCGCTTGGTGTTGAAGTCCTTTTAGCTTACCACGGCAAAACCCACCTGCTGGTGCGGTATTCGCCCAATTATCAGACTGAACTGTGGGCAACGGATGGAACCGAAACAGGAACGTCAGTAATTGCTGAACTTGAAGATACGTCGTTAGGAAACAGTAGCGTTATCCTTGACGATGTTCTCTACTTCGAAGGAACAAGCTGGCTTGGCCGGACCGATGGCACTTCCTGCGGAACATTCTTTATACGTGATGACAGTGATTTCAACGTGCGCATGCCGTCGAACCTGACCCAAATCAATGACAAGATTATTTTCAGCGCCTATACTAATCAGTATGGTAGCGAATTGTTTAAGCTTGAAGCCTCGAACGCCCCGACAGCTGACTGCGAAGAGACACTCGCCCTCGCTTTGCGTGAAGCAGAAGATCTTTCGGAAGATGAGAACGACAAGAAAAGCTCGTTTGGAACATACCCTAATCCATTCTTCACGGATTTCCAGCTCACGTTCAACAAGGAGAGAGGCGAACGGTTTGATGTAATCATTTACGGAATGGATGGTCAGGTGAAGGCCCGTTATAACGGACTAAACGCCGACGAGAAATACGCACTCGGCGAAAAGCTTGAGCGTGGACTGTACTTTATCCGGATTACCTCAAACGGAAGAAGCGAAACACGCCGGCTCATAAAACAATAGTGTTTGATGCGAATGGATAACATAGAAGGAGTCGAAAGGCTCCTTCTTTTTTTTAGAACCTTAGTGTAAAGACTGTTAATACGTCGGGCTCGGATTCCACAGTAATAGAACCGTTATGCATTTGCATGATCTGACGTGAAAGGCTAAGTCCGATCCCCGAACCGGTTCTCTTAGTTGTATAGAACGGAACAAAAATATGATCGAGCGCCTCTTTAATGATACCCGGTCCGTTATCGATGACTTCGATTTTGATGAAGTTGTCTTCGTACTTGCCAAGAAGTTTCAATTCCGGATTCGGTGTTTCAGCAAGTGCTTCTTTGGCGTTCTTTAACAGATTGATCAAAACCTGTTCAATCATTTCTTCATCTGCCTGTATCGTTATATAGTCGGAATTGCATCCATATTCAAAGCGAATATCCGTTTTCTTTATTTCGTTTTTCATCAGGTGCGCGACCTTTTCAATCAGTTCCTTAAGCTTCACGGGTTTGAGACTTGGCTTTGGAAGTGAAGTGTACTCGCGATACGCATCGATGAACTTTATCAATCCCTTACTTCGGTTTTCAATCGTGGCGAGACCTTCACGCAAGTCCTCTGCACCTTCTTCCTTCAGCTCGTATTGATCGCCTTTTTTTTCCATCTCGTGATCGAGAATCTCACGAAGCGTAGAGGTAAGCGAAGAGATAGGCGTAATCGAGTTCATGATTTCATGCCGAAGTACCCGCGTCAGGTTTTGCCAGGCTTCGAGTTCCTGCTTTTGCAATTCCGGTTGGATATTTTGAAGCGTCACCAGTTTTACGTCCATCCCGCGGATTCTCAACTCTGTTGCCTGGACTGTGAGATAAAGTTCGTTGCTCCCTTTGTATAACTCACTCTTTCCGGGTTCAACACTGTTGATACTATGATAGAGTTTAGGGTTGGTCGGGATCAATTCAGAAATGTTTTTTATTGAACCCACGCCCATAAATTTTTTTGCGTTCGCGTTAATGAGTTGAACGTTTCCTGTTGAATCAAAGGAGAGGATACCGGTCCTTACCTGCTGCACGACAATGTTAAGGTACTGACCCTGCTCTTCCTTTTCAGAACGTGCTTTGCGGAATGCCTCGAGCACTTCTGTGAACGCAGTATTCAGTTCCTTGAAGCTGCGTCCAAGTTTATTATCAGCAGTGAAGCCGGTGATAAAATCAGAATACTTAACCGATTCAAGAAAACGCGTGAGCTTCTGGTTCGTCTGACTGACAAAACGAAATAATTCAACATGCTGTGAAATGATAACAATGCCCATAAGCATTGCTGCGAAAAGCATGTTTGGTCGGGTAACCATGAACATGAACAGGCCCATGCTCACTCCCAGGAAGATGACCCTGACGATTACTTTTACCCGGAAGTCGGAGAAGCGAAAATTCAAAGTGAAATGCCGATATAAACAGCAATTTAATAAAGTCCGCGAAAATGGAGCTGACTACCTTACAATCCGTACTTCTCCAGGCGCCGGTATAGCGACGAACGCGTAAGCCCCAATTCGGTCGCTGCCTGAGTGATGTTGCCGTTATATTTTTTCAGGACTTTCCGAATAAGGAGTTTTTCAACTTCTTCCAGGTTGTACTGCTCAAGACTTAACTGGCCGTCATCCTTGTTACCGGTAGGGCTGAAGTTGAAATCCTCTGGTTGCAGCACGTTGGAATTGCTCAGTATGACTGCGCGCTCGATCGAGTGCTGTAATTCGCGTATGTTGCCCGGCCATGGATGTTTATGCATGCGGGCCATGGCAGCCTCGCTGATACGTGTGACCTGCTTGTTATACTTCGCGGCATAATGCGCGAGGAAGTGGTTAGCCAATAGCGGAATATCTTCAAATCGTTCCCGAAGCGGCGGGATTTCGATTTCTATGGTGTTAATCCTGTAAAGGAGATCCTGCCTGAATCGGTTTTCCTTCACCATTTCGTAGAGCGGCATATTTGTCGCGCAGATCAGACGAATATCAACAGGTGTTTCCTTGTTTGACCCTACGCGGCTCACTTTTCGGTTCTGCAGCACCGTGAGCAATTTGGCCTGAAGAGGCATCGAAAGATTGCCGATTTCGTCAAGAAAAAGCGTTCCGCCGTTGGCAAGTTCAAACCGTCCGGCCCGGTCTTCTTTCGCATCTGTGAACGCCCCTTTCTTGTGACCGAACAGTTCGCTTTCAAACAAAGTCTCTGTTATCGAACCCAGGTCGACACTCACAAAATTCTCCTTTTGCCGGGACGAATTCTTGTGAATTGCACGGGCAATCAGCTCTTTTCCGGTTCCGTTCTCGCCGAGGATCAGCACATTAGCATCCGTCTTGGCGACCCGGTCGATGGTCTGAAATATTTTGTTCATCGTCAGGCTTTGCCCGAGAATTTCACTATACCGCTCGTTCAGGGCC
>JAEZDW010000477.1 GCA_023417955.1 Bacteroidota bacterium | reverse complement strand
AATCGCAAAAGAAATCATGGGAGGCCGCGAAGTTGAGATTGAAACCAATGCCAAAACGGCAGGCGACCTTAGGATTTTTCTTGAGGAAAAGTATCCCGAACTCAACTCGTTGAAGTCGTTTTTTATTGCTGTGAACAGTCAGTACGCAGAGGATAATCTTGCACTTGCCTCCAACGACGAGATCGCTGTAATTCCTCCTGTAAGCGGCGGCTGATCAAGGAGGTTTAAACTCTTTTGCTTGTTAATTGGACACGTAATCCCTACCTTCATTCAGCCTTCAAAAAAATTCTCTAAATCCCAATTTTCAGCCTATGATTAAAATAACCGAAAAACCTATCGACGTCCAGAAAGTCATAGACACTGCGTCGAGTCTGAGTGCTGGCGCAGTGGATATATTTGTCGGAACTGTTCGTAACGCTGCACATGGAAAGAATGTGCTTTGGCTTGAATATGAAGCATACGAAACGATGGCGATTGCGGAAATAAGAAAGATTATAGAAGATGCTGCAAACCGATGGCCCCTGCTGGGATGGGCTGTATCTCATCGCATTGGTACGCTGAAGCCGGGAGAAATCGCAGTTGCAGTTGCGGTTTCAACGCCCCACAGAAAAGAATCATTTGAAGCCTGCCAATATATTGTGGATACACTAAAGGCTAATGTTCCTATTTGGAAGAAGGAAGTATTTGAAGATGGCGAAGAATGGGTTTCGGCCCGGCCTGAAAAGAGGGAACTCGTCGCGGGAAATTGAATCAATAAAAAAAGAGGCTGAAATTCAGCCTCTTTCTATTTTAAGCCTCTCAGAAGGCCGGATTAGCCAAATACAAGAACGATTGTAGACACAATTCCAACCGCTCCCGCAAATCCCAGGGTCAGCGCAATCATCAGATCACGGTGAATCGGGTGAAGGTGATGTTTAGCGTAAGTTTTCATGTTTGCTGTGTTTATTTCGTTTTTTCAACTACAAGATTACACTAAAAGTTCGTGCCAAACTGTGGCCCGCCCTCTTGCGGATCTCCGATTTTTTGCTGGTAGGCTGAGTCAGTCTTTTAAGTCGTTTGTGCAATCGGTAAAGTGAACCCCGGGTTTTGTCATGCAGCTTCCCGAAACGGCCGGTATCTTACACATGTTTCTCTTCGGACTTTGCCGACAAAAATCGAAAAAATGCGCAGGGAACCTGTATCTTTTAATCAATTGGCCATTTAGGTTGTAACAGTTTGATATTACGTGTCAACACACACCCGAAGCATATCATCAATTGAGGAAGAGGTAGACCTCATCAAGGCTGCGCAAAAAGACGCTCAGGCGTTCAAGCCCCTGTATGAGAAGTACTTCAAGTCAATCTATGTTTTCGTACTTCACCGTATAGGTGAAAAATCGCTTAGCGCGGATATCACCTCACAGGTTTTCCTTAAAGCTTTGCTGAACATCGGGAAGTACAAGTTTCAGGGACTTCCTTATTCAGCCTGGTTGTACAGGATAGCGTTGAACGAATGCTACGACTTCATGCGAAAGTCCAGCCGGTACCGATTCGTTTCGATTGATGATACATCGATCGAACACCTTTACGAAGAACTTACTACGGAATCCCACCTCGAGGATCTTCGTATCAAGCTTCCGTCACTCCTGGAAAGACTTTCTGCGGAAGAATTGCATCTGGTCGAACTGCGTTTCTTTGATCGCAGACCATTTAAGGAAGTCGCTGATATTCTCGGAATCACGGAAACGTATGCCAAGGTGAAACTATATCGGGTGCTTGCGAAGATGAAAAAGCTGTTCGCGGAAAGTAATCCGGGCAGATAGAACAATCAGACGATGAATCTAAAAATCAAGATAATGAATCGGCAGCCACAGGTGTCGGATGAAGAAGTGAAAGGCTACATGGATTTTGAAGGCCTGCTTCATCAACACAACAAGATAATCCACCGCCGCAACCTCATCTTCAAATCAGGTGCGGTTGTTTTAGCAGTAGCGGCATTGGTGGCCGTGTATGTGTTTTATACTGGAAACCTGCCTTCCGAATTGAACGAAGACCAAAGGTCCACAGAATCGATGGCAGTACAGCCTGAACAAGAGCAACCGGTTGTCGTCGACTCCCTTGCCACCATCAAATCTGAGGAGGCCCGGGAGTATGCCATTGCATCAAAAGAAAAACAACCTGCTTCATCAGGTGATGCAGATCGCAAGTCTGCTGCGGCGCAAAATCAATCCGACGAAAAAGAAAAAGGACATCTGCGGGTTGAAGAAGTCCGACCAGAAAATGTCTACGTTCAGGCGGAGCCGGTGGACGGCTACGACAAGTTGTTTGACTATTTTCGCGCTAATCTGAAATATCCGCAGGAGGCGCTTAGCGATTCCGTTGAAGGTGTTGTAACCGTAACGTTTGTGGTCACTCCGGAAGGAAAGGCAGATAACATTACCATCCGAAATTCACTGGGTGAAGCATTCGACAGGGAAGCGACTACATTGATAAGTAAGATGCCGATTTGGAAACCTGCGACATTGAATGGCAAGGCCGTGCCAAGTAAAGTGAGCCTTCCCCTGAATTTCGAATTGAAGAAAATTAACCGTTAGATAGCCATGACCATGAAGTCAAGAATAATAGCCGGCGCCATTGCCCTGCTGATGGTAGCAGTCGCGCCTTCTCTGTTCGCTCAGGGTTTTGAGGAGAAATACCGGATTGATCTCCCGGACTCAATCATCAGCGTCACTGTTGAGCCTGCTGACATAAACAATGACGGCCTTATCGACCTGATCCTTTTCACGTCTTCGAATACGGGTAAGCAGCATCTGCTTTTTGTCCAGGGCGATACAACCAACGGACCTGCCTTGCTCACAACTTCGTATTCGATTCCGGGACACCGTGCTCACACGCTGCGTGACTTTGATTTTGACAATGCACTGGATCTGCTCATTTCGTTGGACGACGGCGCAGCGAAGAGCGTGGTCCTGAAAAACACCGGTGATTTTACTTTTCAGGAAGTCGCTGTGAATTTGCCGCCGTTTCAACTTGCACGCTTCGCTGACCTTGATAGCGATGGCAGACCTGAAGCAATAGTATCCGGTGAAACCGATGCTGCGGTTCCTTTCACCCGGACTTTTAAGATGAATGATGCATTCGACTGGCAACTCGAACACGACACACTTAAGGTAATACTTAATGCGTTGGAAGTACTTGATCTTGACGGAAACGGATTTCCGGATGTGTTCTACAGTGGTACGACCGACGCTGGCGTGTATTCAACGGCGTTGTTGATCCAGGAGGAAGGAAAATTTATTCCGCATCATGAAAGTGCATTACTGTTGAGTACGCTGATTTGCGACCGCGATACGAATGGCAGTCTTGATGTAATCGGATATGGTGAGACTACGGCAGGGGTACCTGTTTACAAGTGGTTCCCGAAGCATGCTGGTTTCAACGGGCTGGATCTTTCGGCGACCGGAAAATTGATATCTGCTTTCCATGCAGATTTTGATTCTGATGGCGTACCTGACTACAACTACGTTGCCGTTAACGGTACCGATACTATCAATGCAATCAGCCTTTCGTCCAATGGTGAGCAAATGCTCAGTCACAAGGGTTGGAGACAGCAGCGTTTTTTCGACCTGGAACACGATGGCGATCTTGATATCGTTCAGGTGTCTGAATCGGATGCCGGCAAGCATGCACTGATATTCTTTGATAATATAACTCCGGCAACAAATCGCGGTCCCGGGAGATTGGAGGCCTTTGCTTTTCCTGTATATGATCGCATCTTCATTTACTGGGACAGGGTACTTGATGATCACACTGTGCAGCAGTCGCTGACGTATGACATTATGTTCGATGGCAACCTGCAGCGTGATGTCAATTTCGACCTTGAAAACGGGAAACGCCTGCGTTCGGAGCATGGGAATAACGGCACGAACAACTTTTATTTATTGAAAAGCCAGAATTCTTTTGGTTATGCTATCCAGCCTGTGGATAATTCGCTGTACGCTGAACGGGAGGCGATTTGTATCGGAAGTGGCTTGAACTGTGCAGAAGTCGAGAATGAAATAGTTACAGCCTGCTCAGAAGAAAAGGTCAAAATTGAATCGGGCGCGGTTGCGCGATGGTATTCATTCTCGAAAGGATTCCTGGATCATGGGTCTTCCATCGAAGCTGAGGCAAACAAGAATGATACGTTGTATTATGTTATCCCCACGGCAGGTTGTCCTATTGTCAAAACATTCACGTTTGAAATAAACGACGACGTGACAAAGACTGAATCATTTGATTTGTTTGTATGCAAATCAGAGAACATCACACTTACGGCGAACACTGTGTGGCAGGATATTCAATGGTCCAGCGAAAAACAAGGTGCGCTGGGTACTTCCGCCACAATTGCTTATCAAACTGATGACTACGACGTTGTAAAGGCAGTTTACAAGAATGAGGAGGGCTGTACAATTGAGGAAGAATATTTGGTTACGGTAAGCATACCTGAAGTGAAAGCAACTCCGGAGCTACATCGTATGATGAAAGGGCAATCAGTGAATCTCAACGCAACTGGTGGCGAAGGATATTCCTGGACTCCTGCAACGGGGCTAAACAACGCGTCGATAGCCAACCCCGTGGCTACACCCGGACAGGATACGGAATACACCGTGACAGCTACTGATTCCATTGGCTGTATCGGCAGCGCGAAGGTGATGATAGTTGTGGAATCTACAGGTTTCATACCGTCACTATTTACGCCAAACGGTGATGGCCAGAATGATGTGCTGAAAGTATACGGACTTGCTGACGTGAATGAATTCTCGCTCAGAATATTTAATCGTGAAGGCAGCGTCGTGTATAAGACATCGAATGTCGGAGAAGCGCTGACTCAGGGATGGGATGGCTTCACGAACGGGGTGCAGCAACCGAATGGCGTATATTTCTGGAAGGTTGAGGGGGCCCTATCTTCGGGCCGCAAGCTGCTACTCAATGGGAAAGAAGAAGGTTCACTGGTGCTGCTGCGATAACGCATGAGGAGACACTGCCTTACGATATTCATTTTACTGGGCGTGACCGCAGGGTCTTACGCCCAGTATTTTCAATTTTCACAATATAACTTCTCACCGCAGCGCATTAATCCGGCTCAGGTTGGATCAACGGATTATGCTGCGGTGTCTTTCCTGTACCGGAATCAATCAACCGGTGGCGGGTTCAATCTGAACAGTAATATCGTCAATGCATCTTACCCATTGTTTAACCGTCGTCAGCAACGGTGGTCGGGAGTGGGTATTTCGTTTCTGGATGATCGTACCGGCCAGTCGGGTATTTTTGCAACCCAGGAGGTATCCGCATCGTGGGCTGTTCACGTACCTCTTGCAAAATGGCAGTCGCTTTCGCTCGGAGTAAATGTGTTACACAGCAATCGGAAGTTCGATCTCTCCGGTCTGTACACCGGCTCACAATACATTGAGGGGCGCGGGTTCGACGGTGGAATAGAAAGCGGCGAACTTCTTGCCGGTCTCAGGAACCGATACACTACGTTCAGCAGTGGCTTGTATTGGCAACAACTCGACAAGGCAGGAAACAAACTCGTGTCATTTGGTTTTTCGTTTTTTGATATAAACCGTCCCGATGAATCGTTCTTTGATCAGGAATCCGCGCGGCCCGCAACGTACGTTCTCAACGGATCATTCCTTGCGTACAGGGAAGACAAGCTATCCGTTTTCCCGGAATTCCTGTACACGCGGAATGCCGGGCGGAACGTGCTTAACGGCGGGCTTGTAACACGCTACACCCTGAATGAATACCGCAACAAACCGTCAGATTATCTTGATATCATAACCAAATATGTTGTTGGCAGATCGGGTATCATTGGAATTCAGCTTCACAGGGAGAACA
>JAEZDW010000453.1 GCA_023417955.1 Bacteroidota bacterium | reverse complement strand
GGCCATGAATCTCAGAAACTTGCACGACTCTGCTTATAAAACCGCTCAATTCCTCTTATTCATTTGAGTCAGCCGGATTCAACAATTCCTCTTCAATTACCTGCTTGAATACATTCTTGGGAAAGGCGCCGGGCTGGATCATAGGGGTACCATTTGCGGGAATAAACAGGAAGGTGGGGATACTGCGGATTCCAAATACAGCGGACAACTCTTCTTCTTTTTCGGTGTCTACCTTATAGATTATCAGTTTCCCCTCATATTCCGTCGCCAACTCTTCCAGAACCGGAGCTACCATTTTGCAGGGCCCGCACCAGTCTGCATAAAAATCAACTATTGCCGGAAGAGAGCCCTCATATTTCCATTCCTTGGATTTTGTATAGTCAAATACCTTTTGCTTGAATTCTTCAGTTGTCAGTTTAATAGTCATTTCGATGTAGATTATGTAGAACAAATATCCGCATTCCTGTCGATCATTTATGTAATTAAAATCACAGTCCAGGAATTGACCTGGAGGCTAAAACGATCCTTAAACAGACGAGGGTAATTGTAATCCATCGGGGAGAACGATGTTGGTTTCTCCTTTATCCTCGGACGGGTTGGAGTCCGTCCTTACAACATATTAGTCGATGCCAGGCTTTGGAACGCCAGGTAGTTGCGTGCTAAGTTACTTTGTTAACCTTCCTTGTTTAAGATCAGATGCAGGTCACAATATTAATTAAGTACTTTAATAATTAACCCCCTATCACATTGGTTAATAATCATATATAATATGCAACAAAATTATATTTGGTCAGTTAAAAACTATTTATATTAGATTTGTAACTAAAAATGTTAGTTTAATTTATCTTTGAACCGTGTCTCAATTGGCTTCGATACGGTCACTCAATCGGGCAGAAATAAGGTCGGTTTTGCAGTCGGATATACTTCGCCTGCAGGGATTCCGCATGAATCAATCGGTCGGGAGGCATATCAACCTGGGAAGTCTCTTAAGTGCGTTTCCTCATAACATATTTCCCACTAGTGCAGTCCACGAGTTTATGGCAGAAACTTCGGAAGATCTTGCAGCTACCTCTGGTTTTGTAGGTGGTATACTTTCCGCACTGATGAACGAAAATGGAATTACTGCCTGGATCAGCCCACGTATATCCATTTTCCCACCGGCATTAAAGCAGTTCGGAGTTTCTCCTGAGCGGGTCATTTTTATTGAGGTCAGGAACGAGAGGGACGCCCTATGGGCCATTGAAGAAGCGCTCAAATGCAAGTCAATATCCGGGGTTGTTGGCGAACTTAGCAGTATCAGCTTCAATGCATCCAGGCGTTTTCAATTGTCAGTTGAAGAGAGTCATTCAACCGGTTTTATTCTAAAGAAAGGCTTAAAGAATCAAGCAACAACTGCCTGTGTATCAAGATGGAAAGTTAGTCAGCTGCCAGGACTGACTGACAACCTTCCAGGTGTGGGTTGTCCAGCATGGAAGGTTGAATTGTTAAGGGTCAGGAATGGTAAACCCGGCATCTGGAACATTGGGTGGCGCAATGGCTCGTTTGTTCCACTCCACCAGGAGAGCATCATTACAGAAACACAAATCAGGAAAGCGGTATGATATGGAGAGCAGGTTTGTTTCTATCTGGTTCAGATACTTAAGCACCGACTGGTTTTCGTTACGCGACGGTACCTTGCGAAACACCCCGTTTGTACTTCGGGCACCATCCCATGGCAGAATGGTAGTTACAGACGTTAACGCAAAAGCAGAGGCAGAGGGCTTATCAAAAGGTATGGCCCTGGCTGATGCCCGGGCTCTGCTACCCGATCTCAAAGTATTGGATGACGATCCTAATCAGATGCAGACGTTACTCAGGCGGATTGCTCTTTGGTGTATCCGGTTTACTCCTTTCGTCGCAATGGATCCTCCGGACGGATTGGTCTTCGACGCAACGGGATGCACCCATCTCTGGGGGGGTGATGAAGCCTATCTTAAGGATATCCACAGGCGCTTCAATGACAAAGGCTTTACCGTCAGACTGGCGATAGCAGATACCCCTGGTGTTGCCTGGGCGCTGGCACGCTTTGGTAGAGAGATCACGGTGGTGCCTGTAGGAAAACACATTGACGCCATGCTGAAACTTCCTGCTGAAGCCCTGCGCCTGGAAGAATCAATTGCCCTGAAGCTGCACAAACTTGGCCTTCATCAGGTTGAAAAGTTTATCCACATACCCCGGCAATCACTGCGAAGAAGGTTTGGACCTGAAATGCTTGCCAGGATTCATCAGGTCACCGGTTTGGTGAAGGAGTATCTTGTACCGGTGCAACCTGTAGTGACTTATCAGGAGCGACTTCCATGCATTGAACCGGTTTCGACATATACATCAATTACTTCAGCGCTTCAAGAATTGCTGACAGCACTTTGCGAACGGCTGAGACAGGACCAGTTGGGTATTCGCAAAGTTGTTTTTAAAGCTTACCGGGTTGATGGTCAGGTACCAGAACTAACCATATCCACCAGCAGACCATCGCAACATGTCAGCCACCTCTTCAAACTTTTCGAACCCAAAACAGGCAGCATAGACCCTGGACTCGGGATTGAATTATTTGTACTTGAGGCATTACAGGTAGAGGATCAGGTACCGGTTCAGGAAGACATCTGGCATGGTAACGATGGTGGCCTTGATGATAGCGAACTCGCAGAACTGGTTGACCGGCTTGCCGGCAGAATTGGCTGTCAGGCAATAAGACGTTTCCTTCCTGAAGAACATTACTGGCCGGAGCGCTCATTCAGAAAGGCTTCCTCACTCCAGGAGAAACCGGTTACCACCTGGCAGTCGGATAAAGTGCGCCCGGTAAGGATATTACCTCATCCTGAACGAATTGAAGTAACAGCGCCAATTCCGGATTATCCACCCATGCTTTTCCGGTATAAAGGCAAGCTTCATAAAGTTGTGCATGCCGACGGTCCGGAACGAATAGAGCAGGAGTGGTGGCTGCAACAGGGGCAACACCGTGATTACTACACTGTCGAAGATGAATCCGGCCGTCGTTACTGGATATTCCGTCTCGGCCATTACGACGATGCCACCTTTCAATGGTTCCTGCACGGCTTTTTTGCCTGATCCAAAAACTAATCTACTCAGCATGCGCTACATTGAGCTGCAGGTAACAACGAACTTCTCCTTTCTCCGTGGTGCTTCCCATCCGGAGGAAATGGTGGAACAGGCTGCTATGTATGGGTATGACGCTATTGCAATCACTGACCGGAATTCATTTGCCGGCATTGTCCGTGCTCATGCAGCTGCTAAAAAACTTGGTATTCGAATCATCCCTGCCTGCAGAATCGATCTGCTGGATGGTGAATCGTTGCTGGCATTTCCCACAGACAGAGCCGCGTATGCGCGAATATCCGGTTTGCTTACATTGGGTAACCGCCGTGCGGAAAAAGGTAAGTGCCACCTCTACAAAGCCGATGTTTACAATCACGCAAAGGGTTCAAAGTTTGTTTTGATTCCGCCACAGTCCCTGAATGAGTCATTTGATTTTGACCCTGCGTTCTATGCAATCGCAGAAGAGTATCGCGAAGCGTTTGAAGACGAATTGTACATTGCCGCATCCCGATTGTATAACGGAACCGATTCAAAATACCTTTACAGGATCGAAAAGCTTGCTGAGCGATTTAACATTCGTGTCGTGGCAACGAATGATGTACACTACCATACTCCGTCACGCAGAGAACTTCAGGATGTGATCACCTGTGTCCGTGAGAAGTGTACGATTCACAATGCCGGTTATCGTTTATATCCCAACGCAGAACGGTACTTAAAACATCCGGATGAGATGGAACGCTTGTTCCGGCACCATGAAAATGCCATCTGCCATTCCCGGGAGATTGCAGATGCCTGTCGTTTTTCACTAAGCGAACTTAAGTATCAATATCCCAAAGAAATCACCAGCGAAGGCCGCACTCCTCAGGAAGAGTTAATCCATCTTACGTGGCAGGGGGCATCGCGGTTATTCAACGGTTGTATCCCTGATAAAGTGAAAGCTACCATTGAGTATGAGTTAAATTTTATCGGACAGATGAACTATGCCGAATACTTCCTCACGGTGTACGACATCGTGCATTATGCCCGACAACAAAACATTCTGTGTCAGGGCAGGGGTTCGGCAGCAAACTCAACGGTATGTTATTGTCTTGGAATCACGTCAGTGGATCCTTCAAAATTCGACTTGTTGTTTGAACGGTTTATCTCCTCCGCGCGAAATGAGCCTCCGGATATTGATGTTGACTTCGAACACGAACGCCGCGAGGAAGTGATGCAATACATCTATCGCAAATACGGACGCGACAGGGCTGCCGTTGTCGCTACCGTTACGCAGCTGCATCACAAAGGGGCTATACGCGATGTGGGCAAGGCCATGGGTTTGTCTGTAGATACCATCAACCGGTTGTCAGCCCTTATTTGGGATTTTAGCGACGAAGGTTTTGACCGCGACCGCATTATCGGACAAGGCATTAACCCTGACGATCCCACTATTCGAAAAGTGCTTCAGCTAACGGAACAGTATATCAGCTTTCCGCGCCAATTAGGTCAGCATACCGGCGGGTTTGTAATCACAGAAGGACAACTGTCGGATCTCTGTCCGATACACAATGCGCGTATGGAGGACCGCACTTGTATTGAGTGGAATAAGGACGATATTGAAGTATTGGGCTTTCTTAAAATCGATGTTCTCGCTCTGGGCATGCTCACATGCATCCGAAAGGCATTTGATCTGGCTAAACAACACTACGGACTTAACCTTACGCTTGCCAACATCCCTCAGGATGATCCCAATGTATACGAGATGGTCAGTCATGCCGACACGATTGGTGTCTTTCAGATTGAAAGTCGTGCCCAGCAGTCTATGTTGCCACGGCTCAAGCCAAAATGTTTTTACGACCTGGTGATTGAGGTAGCCATTGTCAGGCCGGGACCCATTCAGGGAGATATGGTGCATCCTTATTTGCGTCGCCGCAATGGTGAAGAGCCTGTCGAATACCCATCCAAAGAACTTGAACAAATCCTGGGAAGAACGCTTGGTGTTCCTCTTTTCCAGGAACAGGCAATGAAGATTGCCATCGTAGCCGCAGGGTTTACGCCTACCGAAGCAGATGAACTACGCAGGAGTATGGCAACATTCAAGTTTAAGGGGATGATGAGTCATTTTGAAAAGAAACTCGTAGACGGTATGACCCGCAAGGGCTACACGAAAGAGTATGCAAGACGCGTGTTCAGGCAGCTTGAAGGGTTTGGCAGTTATGGTTTCCCCGAAAGCCATGCTGTGAGCTTTGCATTGCTTGTTTATGTTTCATCCTGGCTGAAGTGTTACTATCCGGAAGTGTTTGCATGTGCTTTGCTCAACAGCATGCCTATGGGATTTTATCAGCCTGCCCAGATCGTGTCGGATGCCCGGAATCACGGGGTCACTATACTGCCCATTGATGTCAACCATTCACAATGGGATAATACATTGGAGGAAAAATCGGGTAAGTACTTCGCGATGCGCCTTGGCTTTCGTCAGGTTAAAGGTATACGTGAAGATGAAGTCCTTGCGTTGGTGAAAGGCAGGAAACAGGGGTATACATCTATTCACCAGTTACGCGAAGTCGGTGTTAGTGAGTCGACTCTCGAACGCCTGGCAGATGCCGATGCATTTCGTTCGATGGGCTTCGATCGACGTAAAGCTTTATGGGAAGTATCCGTAAAGGATCAGCAACCTCATACCATTTTCGTTTCCGAAAAGGACAAATCAGAAGACTCCATAAAACTGCCAGACATGCTTTTATCAGAACACGTCGTTCACGACTATGCGACAACATCGTTGTCAATTAAGGCGCATCCGCTGAGTTTTATTCGCGAGCAATTAACACAGCTCAGGGTAGTATCTGCCCGCGACCTGGAAACTATTCGTGAGGGTACGAATGTTAAGATCGCCGGACTTATTCTGGTGCGTCAGCGTCCCGGAACAGCAAAGGGCGTATGCTTCATTACGCTCGAAGATGAAACCGGTACTGCTAACCTGGTCGTGTTCCAGAAACATTTTGATAAGTACAGAAAGGAAATTATTCAGTCGCGGTTGCTCATGGTAGAAGGTAAGGTGCAGCGCGAAGGTGAGGTGATCCACGTGATTGTAAGCCGCTGCGTAAACTACTCGCGACTGCTGCAGAAATTGCTACCGGTTTCAAACAACAACGAAGAAGTATCCTTCCGCACATTCGCACGCTCCGATGAACGCACAGGACCAGCACGCGATCAGCGGGTAGAAGTTGTACAGGGAAAAATATTCCCGGATGGGCGTAATTTTAAGTAGCAGCTGGCAACTGGCTGCTGGCCTCTGGCCTGGTTTCGATTCTGTTGAGGAGTTCGTTTTCAGTTGCAAGCGGCGAGCTTTCTATATAAATGCTCCTGAAACCTGAAACCTGTCAACCTGAAACCTCCAGTGCTGCATCAGTTGTAAACCTTCATCCTTCAAAAATTACTCCGGAACCCCGCTGCCCCGTGTCCCTGCGGTGATAGTATTCCCCTCAATTTGAAATTGCGCACTGGAAACCTATCTTTACCCAAACTCATTAATCGCATGAAACTTTCCATCACTACGTTACTGGTTATCAGTACGTTATTCCTGTCCGCACAAGATCGTATGACCCCAGAACTGCTATGGCAGCTAGGCCGGGTAGGAGGTGCGGGTATCGCCGCCGATCAGCAAACGGTTTACTATTCGGTCACTTATCCGAATGCCGAGACCAACAAAAGCAGCCGTAAGCATTTTACGGTTTCAATCAAAGGTGGAGCAGCAACTGAAGTTCCGGATCTCGGGAAGCTGACCGTGAACTCCACAATCTCACCGGATGGCAAGTATCAGATCATTCCGAAGGAAGTAAAGATTCAGAAAGTATATGGTTCGGATTATTACCCGGAGCTTAAAAACTCGAACGTAATGATTTACGAAAGTCTCAACTACCGTCATTGGGATACATGGGAAGATGGCCAGTACAGTCACCTGTTCGTGCATCCAATAGTTGATGGCAAGCCCGGTGAAGGCAAGGACATCATGGAAGGACAGATGTTTGATAGTCCGACGAAGCCTTTTGGCGGGGAAGAAGATTTTGCCTGGAGTCCGGATAGTAAGAAGATCGTTTACGTTACGAAGCGCAAGGCAGGAACAGAATACGCGAGAAGTACGAATACGGATCTTTACGAATATGATGTGGCCACTGGCCAGACCGTTGACCTTACCGAAGGCAGGATGGGATACGATACTCATCCTTCATTTTCGAAAAACGGCGAGCTCGCGTGGCTGAGCATGGCAAGGGATGGTTATGAATCCGACAAGAACGATATCATCGTTAAGAAAGGCACTGCAGTAATCAACCTCACACAGAACTGGGACGGTACCGTTTCGGATTTTCGCTGGAGCAACGATGGTAAGAAGATTTACTTCACGGCAGCGATCGGTGGAACGATTCAACTTTTTGAAGTCGACTATCCCGGACTTACGAAGAAATTGCCGGTGGTAAAACAAATTACAAACGGCCAGTTTGATGTCACGGGTATCGCAGGGCAGGCAGGCAATACGTTAGTGGTAACGCGTACGGATATGAATCATGCTACGGAGTTGTACACGGTTGATACCAAAAACGGTCAGATGGTTCAGCTCACGCGTGTGAATGACGACACGTACAAGAAGATCAAGCTTAGCAAGATCGAGAAACGCATTGTAAAAACCACCGATAATAAAGACATGGTGGTGTGGGTGATCTATCCGCCGGACTTCGATCCGTCAAAGAAATACCCGACGCTTTTGTATTGCCAGGGGGGACCGCAGGCACCACTTAGTCAGTTTTATTCATACCGCTGGAACTTCCAGTTGATGGCAGCGAATGGCTACATCGTTGTGGCGCCGAATCGCAGAGGTATGCCCGGTCATGGTGTAGAATGGAATGAGGCTATAAGTAAGGATCACGGTGGTCAGGTAATGAAAGATTATTTGTCGGCGATTGATGATGTATCAAAAGAGTCGTACGTTGATAAGGAAAGACTCGGTTGCGTTGGCGCAAGCTATGGTGGGTATTCAGTGTTCTACCTCGCGGGTATTCACAACAAACGGTTTAAGTCGTTCATCGCACACGACGGTATCTTCAACCTGAAAAGCATGTACGGCACAACGGAAGAGCTATTCTTCGTTGACTTTGATTATGGCGGACCGTACTGGGAAAAAGACAACAAGGCAGCACAGCGTAGTTATGCTGAATTTGATCCCAGCAACCTGGTTGACAAGTGGGATACGCCGATACTTATCTATCAGGGTGGCAAGGACTACCGCGTTCCTGATGGCCAGGCATTCGAGGCATTTCAGGCTGCACAACTACGAGGCATAAAGAGCCGACTTGTTTACTTCCCGGATGAAAATCACTGGGTGCTCACCGCGCAAAATGCACTGGTATGGCAACGTGAGTTCTTCCGCTGGCTTGAGGAGACACTTTGACAAGTCATGCATAATTTATTACGTGGATCCTGAGCCTGGCCTTGCGGGCGAGACAGCAGCGCGCGCCGCGTCCCGAGAACTCGGGGAAGGATCAGTGAAAACGTGATCGTTACCGGGGTATGTTTTCGAGGCAGTCACTCCGTGCTTGCACGCATCCAGGAACACACGTACTGCAAGGGGAATGTTCACGTGAAATAGTCCGGCAAATAGGATTGTAACGTAAGGTAATCATTCATTTTCAAGTGTTTCCCGGTATAGTTGATCGTATATTTAAGTTTTGTTGGTTATTAGGGAACATTTTATACACCGATCGCAGGGAACAGATTCTAATTCGTACACAAAGAATATCAAACATGGTTCAGGAATTACAATCCACTGACTACAGGAAGTGGTTGCTTTACAATTTTGACAATCAAAGTTTTCAAAACTATTATAATTTATTCAAGGCATTGGATTCAGCCAGGACGTTTGGCTCGGTACAGGTGCGGAATGAAGATGAAAACGGGATGGCCATGTTCGCGATAAACGTTGAAGGGATCGACGCTGAGCTGCGGATTAGTAATGATCAAAGGCGGACGATGTTGAATTACCTGGCGGAAAATTACTTTAGTGGTGTTGATCCTGATGAAGCGTTACTTGAAAAGAACCGTCAGGCGGATATCTCCAGAAATCATGGTACGGTAGAAAGGGCGGAGGCGGCCTATGAATCAGATTTCAGGGTGAAGCAGCACCCAAAAGAAAAGATGTACTTCAGCATAAGGCTTGTGATAAGTCTGTTGGTGTACGCAGCACTGGTAGCAGTGATCACGTGGGCAATTGTGAATGAAATCCCGTTGATTGTTTTCCTACCTTTTATTGTTGGAGCGGCAGCGATCTATGTGTTGGGATTCATAACGAAAGGGTTGTTTATCGGGCTAGTCAAGGGGAGTTCGGTACGCATTACAAAAGACCAGTATCCCGAAGTTTTTCGTATTGTAGAGGAGCAGACACAGAAATTAAAGATAAAGGTTCCGGAAATATTCGTTACGTACGGGCATTTTAATTCGTTTGTAACCAGCTTCACGCGTTCGCATATACTTTTGATTTATTCCGAAGTTCTTGAAACCACATTGAAAGGTGATTACGACGTGCTGAAGTATGTAACAGCGCATGAATTATGTCACATCAGGCAAAAACACTTGTTGAAGAGGAAGTTCTTGTTGCCATCTGCAATAATTCCGTTTTTGGCTCTGGCATATTCGCGTGGTTGCGAGTACACATGCGATCGAGTTGGCTACCAGTGTTCCCCGAAAGGTGCCATTGAAGGAGTTCTTGTTATGACGACGGGCAAGGAGATTTACGCAAAGGTGAACGTCGAAGCGCACCTGAACGAGTGTGAGCGGAACCTTGGTTTCTGGACATGGTTATCTGAAAAGTTTCTCACACATCCTCATCCTTATAAGAGACTGCTTGAGATTAAGAGGTTTAGTCAGTATAATTAGTCGTCCGGATCTGAGCCTGGCCTTGCGGGCGAGGGAGCAGCGAGCGAAGGATCAGTGAAGACGTGATCGTTACCGAGGAATGTTTTCATGAGTTGTCACCCCAACTTTGCAGGCCCCCAGGAACACACATATTGCAAGTGGAACGCTCGCACGGGTCCTTCGCTCGCTTCTAATCCAACGCACATGCCGTGCTCAGGATCCGGGTTCACTTGATATTTGATAAATTTAATAAAGTTAGCACGGCGGATATGAGCCTGGCCTTGCGGGCGAGGGAGCAGCGAGCGAAGGACCAGTGAAGACGTGATCGTTACCGGGGAATGTTTTCATGAGTTGTCACCCCAACTTTGCAGGCACCCAGGAACACACATATTGCAAGTGGAACGCTCGCACGGGTCCTTCGCTTCGCTTCTAATCCAACGCACATGCCGTGCTCAGGATCCCGGATAGATTTTTTTATATATTTGTTATTGAAGTAAAAACCGTTGTGTATGACAAAATATGTAGCATGGGTGTACATCCTTAGTACACGCACAAGATTCGTATTGTATACTGGATCTACAACAGACCTCCCGACGCGAACATGGGAACACGTTACCAAACAAAATCCATCATCATTTACTGCGAAGTACAATGTAAACCGCCTGGTTTACTACCAGGGTTTCCTTTCCATTAGCGAAGCAGAGGCGGCGGAGAAATATATCAAAGGAAAGAGTCGCCCCTGGAAGATTGCCCTCATCACGAAGTTCAATCCAAAGTGGCGAGACCTACGGGGTGATTTGGAAAATTTGTAAACGTTGTACGGCGGATCTGAGCCTGGACTTGCGGGCAAGGGAGCAGCGAGCGAAGGAAAAAACGTGATCGTTACCGGGGAATGCTTTCGTGAGTTGTCACCTCAAACCTTGCAGCTGCCCAAAAGCACACCAATTGCAAGTGGAACGCTCACACAGGTCCTTCGCTCGCTTCTAACCCAACGCACATGCCGTGCTCAGGATCCGGGTTCACTTTATATTTAATAAGTTTAATAAAGTTGCGGCGAATCCTGAGCCTGGCCATGCGGGCAGGACAGCAGCGAG
>JAEZDW010000338.1 GCA_023417955.1 Bacteroidota bacterium | reverse complement strand
AATGCTGTGATGTAGTGTATCCTTCGATAATATACCGGCGGCTCATGCGAGCAAACGCAGCCACTTCTTCCGGGAGTTCCTGCTGACGGTCAAAAACCTGCTGCAACAACGCAGAACGTTCTCCGGCATCGACCGCCGTGAAGGTCTTACCTGTGAGCTTCTTCACCTCGTCGTTGAATTTGCGCATACCGGATAGAAACTTACTCTGATCTTCCGGCGATGTGCAGTCGTCGATCATGATAAATGCGTAAAGGTGCGCGTCAACTTCTTTGGCGCCCGGCGTATCCGTTGCTGGTATCAACGCAGCAGCGAATGCGGCGAGAAGTTCCTCCTCATCGCCAGAAATCTTAAGGTTATTAAGTGCGATCGATACCTTCTTAGGATCGCTTACACAGGAGGGCAAAACCAACGCAGCTGCCGAAGCCACGCCGATATACCTGAGTACAGAACGTCTGTTCATAGGTGTGTGGTTGAAAAAATATTCCAAGCTACAAAGGAAAGCCGAACGATCAAAACACTGCTCAGGTCAGCAATTCGTTAGCGTAAAGGGAATTCGGTTTATCGTTCCGTTTCCGAATATCGACTACTCGTACACGCGCACGTAATCAATTTCATAATGATGCGGAAACCGCGTAGTATCTATTCCCTGCTGACCACCCCATCCGCCGCCGATAGCAAGGTTGATGATCAAAAAGTGAGGTTTATCGAATGGCCACTCAGCGTCCGTGGCATTCTCCGGTTTCTCATAGGAAAAATACAGTTCATCATCTACAAAAAAGTCAATCTTGTCTTCACGCCAGTCAACCGCATAAACATGAAACTGCTCCCAGGGTTTCTCAACCAGAATAGAATTCCCCTTGTTTGTATTCTTCACATGATTAAACGCTTCCGTGTGGATATTCCCATGTACGCGCAGCGAATCAAATCCCACATTTTCCATGATATCAATTTCACCACACGCAGGCCAATCCACCACGTCAATGTTTTCACCCAGCATCCAGATCGCCGGCCAGGTGCCCTTGCCTGACGGTACCTTTGCACGCACTTCAAAGTATCCATATAGAAAGGACTTCTTCCCCTTGGTTAACAGACTCGCAGAAGTATACTCCGCACGCCCTTCATCATCGGGCAATGCCGTAATCGTCAGCAGCCCATTTCCAACCTGTACATTGTCCGCATCGGCACGTGTATAGTATTGTGCTTCACCATTGCGAAGCATCCCTTCTTCATAATCCCATTTCGAGCCATCGGGCAACCCCTCGTATTCAAATTCGTCGCCCCAAACCAACTTTCTTTCTTTTGTGGCATCCTGCGCCTTCTTCACCGTACACGCGGAGAAAAATATCGCCGCTGCAACCACTGATGTCCATTTTAGTATTCTCATATCACCTGATTATTTCTTCCTAAGTTGTTCCCACGCTTTCGCAGCCAGCAGATATACGAGCGAAGCGGTGCCGTCCATTGTAGGCTCATTTGTACTGTAGTCGCCAAAGTCGTCATGGTAAACCGCCAGCGACGACTGAAACTCAGCATATTCATCGGCTTCTGATAATTGTATGCCGATAAGTCCATTATAGATTGCGCCATACACAGGCCCGTCAACCAACCCGCCATCAAGCGTGTAGCCATGGAGATGTGTTAGTGACGAATGTGGATCTTCTGGAGTATCGCCATTTGCCGGCAGGCCACAAACCATACTGGATCCCCAGGGATTTACACCAAAAATCCAGTCAAAACCTGCCTGCTCCAACGGAAGGAACGTTTCGTCTCCCGACATAGTCCGGTAAAGGTAACATTGAATCGTAAACGACACGGTGAGATTATTCGAACACCAGATAAACGGAACACCGCGCAGAAACGCATTGTGCTGCGCTTTCTTCCATATGCGTTCAATCCCTTCTCTGTAGTACGCAATCATCTTCCTGCGCTGCGCCGAACTCGTCGTCCCAAGTTCATAATGACCAAAATTGTGGAATGGATACCATTGATAATGACGCGCTGTATCGCTGCCCATCCATGGCGTTACGTGTTCCTGCTCTGCGAATCGCAAGGCTTCATCGCGATAGTTCTTTTTGCCGGTGAGCGCGTATAGTGACGCAGCCGCGAGTTCCATGTCGTCGACCCAATTGTCCTCTTCATAAAAATACGGACCTTTCATCGGCGCGGTCTGACTCACGCCTGGCTTCCTTTGCGCAAATGCAAAGGCAGAAAGTGATTTTGCGCGAAGCAGCTCACCGCGCGCCGGATCGTTGCGACCAATGACTTTCGCACCTAACGCAAATGCACTCGCCATTTTGCCTCCGGTTGACGACGTTCCTGTTGCCCTGTTTTTATATTTCCCAAGTCCCTGCACCTCGCCTGTCAGAAAATAAACCGGCCTTCCCTTACCCGGCCCATAACCATAGTCGACCCTGTCGTGATTGGGCAACCTGAACCCTGCATGATCGCGATCATCAGCAAGTTGATTGAACATCCAGTCTTCACGCGGGTGCATTTTCAATAACCATTGCAGTCCCCATTCAGCCTCATCAAGAACGTCAGCCCTGCCATTGGAACCGGACAGTCCGTTTTCAAGATGATTGTCTTCAAAAGCATCAGCAAAATCACGGTAAGCTGCAAGCAAATGATAGGTGGCATTAGCACTCGTCGCGACATACTGCAGGTAATCCGTTGCATCGTGCCACCCTCCCGACGCGTCTATGTGGGTACCATCGGGCATGGGACCGTAAACGGTATAACCGTCGTGCGTGTGACAAGAGTCTTTCAGGAAAGGATTGTACCCACTGCGCTGCTGACGCATATACCGCAGCGCAAAATCAGCAGTTCCTTTGTAGACATCGGACGAAATACGAAACTCAGGTGAGCGCACTGAGCCGACCTGCAGATAATATGTTCCCGCCTGACGGAACGTTGTAAAATCAAGACGCCATGTATTGGTGAACGGCCCATAGCTGCCGAAGTCTTTGCCAGCATCAAACTTCGCAGAAACCTTTTTCGTCGCCGCATCAACTACGTCAAATGATGTTACGTCCAGCGGTATTTTTGCGCCAAGCACCGCCACTTTATGCCCTTTTGGAGCATAACCCAGCTGATTTATCCGGATCCATGCCGACGGTGTGTCTTGTGCACTTGCATGGACAACGCCACATAGCACGATCACAAAGAGAAAATGCTTCCTGGTCAACATGCAGTCAAATAAGAAAAAGTATTGAACGAATCCAATGACTCATTTCGGAAACGCGCGGATTGAATCGTAAAACATCGTTATCACTGAAAAACCCAAAAGTTCCTACCTTGTTTCCAAAATGAACTGCAACCTATGAATCGCAACGAATTCCTTCGAACCACGTCCCTCGCTGCCGCAGCATTCGCGCTTCCGTCTTTCGCAATTGGAAAAAATATCGACGCCCCGGCAAAAGTACGCGTCGGATTAATCGGCGTCGGCCTTCGTGGGCAGGGCCACCTCGGACTGCTCCTCAAAAGAAACGACGTCGACGTTACAGCTATCGCTGATGTCGACAGCAGAATGCTCACCATGACCGGCGACCTGATTAAAAAGTCGGGACGTTCTCAACCTAAAATATTCACAGGTGATAACTATGCCTGGAAGAAAATGCTTGACAGCCGCCTCGTCGATACGGTGATCATTTCGACACCGTGGGAGTGGCATAAGGAAATGATCATTTCTTCCCTTGCATCCGGACTCAAATACGTAGGCACTGAAGTTGTTCTTGGAATCACTTTACAGGACCATTGGGACGTGGTTCGCGCTGCTGAACAACACGGTGCACATGTATCCATGCTGGAGAACGTATGCTATCGCCGCGACGTGATGGCCGTGCTCAACATGGTTCGCCAGGGACTCTTTGGTGAACTCGTCCACCTCCAGGGCGGCTACCAGCACGACTTGCGTGAAGTCAAATTCAACGACGGCACCAGCGCATACGGCAAGGGTTGCGAGTTCGGTGAAAAGGCATGGACAGAAGCCCGCTGGAGAACGGCACACTCCGTGCATCGCAACGGCGACCTCTATCCGACACACGGCATCGGACCCGTCGCGCACTACATTAACATTAATCGCGGCAACCGCTTTGTCAGACTAAGCGCTTTTTCAAGTAAGGCCCGCGGTCTTCATGACCATATCGTCAACCAATGCGGACCTGATCATCCCAATGCAAAAGTTGAATTCCAACTGGGCGATGTGGTGACGACAAGCATCGCCTGTGCAAACGGTGAAACAATCCTGCTTCAGCACGACACCAACCTGCCCCGGCCATATTCATTGGGGTTCCGCGTTCAGGGAACAAAAGGCTTGTGGATGGACGTCAACCGTTCAATATATGTCGAAGGGAAATCCAGGTCACACCAATGGGATGATCAGCAAAAATGGCTGGAAGAATACGACCACCCGCTTTGGAAGAAGTACAGCAAGGACGCCGAAGGTGCCGGTCACGGCGGAATGGACTTCTTCGTACTAAACGGTTTTATTGAAGCGATCAAACGCCAGGTGGCGCCACCAATGGACGTCTACGATGCTGCTGCATGGAGCGCAATCACGCCGTTAAGTGAAGCGTCTATTGCCTTAGGTAATCAAACAGTTGAGTTTCCCGATTTTACAGGCGGACAATGGATGCATCGCAAGCCGGTATTCGCACTCAACGATGCGTACTAGCAGCACCTACGTATTGTTGTCAAGTTCAACGACAAGACCCTCATCGCCGCCAAGCGTGAGCGTGCCATCTACACGCATTCCCTCCAGCTCGGGATGTGTCGCAACGACAACGGTCCCGGTGTACGCATGTTGCTCCTGCCGGAAATAGCAGGGACGGTGGCTCAGGTTCAGCACAATGAGATAAGCCTTCGATCCATTGTGACGGCGTTCGTACGCCAGCACCTGCGTATCGGAAAATGCCGGAACGTAATCCCCGACCGACAGCGCCGGCGCCGACTGCCGAAGCGTAATCAGTTTGCGATACAAGGTGAGCATCGACCGCGAATCATCTTTTTGCACCGCTGTATTCACCCTGGCATAGTCGCGAGCCACGCGCAGCCACGGTCGCGTCTTTGAAAACCCGGCATACGTTTCGCCATTCCACTGCATGGGTGTACGCGCAGGATCACGACTCAAGTTCTTGTCAGGCATGTTTAATCCCTGCGGATCGCACACCTCTTCAAACGGTATGGCTACGTCCTTCATGCCCAGTTCCTCACCGTAGTAAATCGTCGGTGTTCCCTTTAACGTAAGCAGCAGCATGGCCGCAACCCGTGCCTGTTCCGCACCTATCCGGCTGGCTACGCGCGGCTGATCGTGATTGCCAAGCACCCAGTTCGGCCAGCCCCATTTTGGAATCGCCTGATAATATTCGGTGATCGCAAGTGAAATCGCGCGCGCATCCCATGGAAGTGTCAGCAATTGAAAATTAAACGGGAGGTGTGCTTCCTTCTTCTCGGCGCCGTAATAAGAAACCAGTTTTTGTATCGGAAGATAAATCTCAGCAATCATCATGCGTTCATCGTACTCGTCGAGCAAATGACGCATCTTCCTTACGATGTCATGAACTTCAGGCTGGTCCGTCGAATGCACCGGCAGCACCTGATCGTACGTTGGCATGTGATCGCGATAATTGGGATTCGGCGGATTGTCTTTGAATGCGCTATCCTTGATCATGTGCCACATCACATCAACGCGAAACCCGTCGATTCCGCGATCCAGCCAGAAGCGCATCACCTTCATCATCGCGCGTTGCACTTCGGGATTGCGCCAGTTCAGGTCCGGCTGCTCTTTCAAAAACGCGTGGTAGTAATACTGCTGCGTATAGTCATCCCATTCCCACGCTGTTCCCCCAAAGGCAGCCAGCCAGTTGTTCGGCGGTCCGCCATCCTCAGCGGCATCGCGCCAGAGGTACCAATCGCGCTTTGGGTTATCCCGCGATGAACGCGATTCAATAAACCAGGGATGCTGATCCGACGTATGGTTCGGCACGAAATCAAGGATCAACTTCATGCGGCGCGCATGTGCCTCATTAACGAGCCGGTCCAAATCCCCGAGCGTCCCGAAAAGCGGATGAATGTTTTCGTAGTCAGAAATATCGTATCCAAAGTCAGCCATTGGTGACGGATAAACGGGCGAGATCCAAATGGCATTCACACCGAGCCACTTCAAATAATCCAGCCGACTGATTATCCCCTGCAGATCGCCAACGCCATCATCATTGCTGTCCTGAAACGATCGTGGATAAATCTGGTAGATAATTCCATATTGCCACCAAAGAAATTCGTTCGTGGAATTCTGCATGCCATGAGGTTTCGGAGAGATGAAAAACACTCATGCCACGTACAGGCGAAAATTTATTGCTGAATCAGTAAACCGATACATTCGAAATCAACGGGCACTCCTTCGCATCATCAATCGTGATTCGTATACGCCGTGTTTCAATCGGTTCGATAGCCATAATCCGTTTGTACCCGATCGTCGTTCCGCGACTCACATTCACCCAGTTTTCGTCTTTCCAGATATCAATCTTAAACGACGTGACGCGCTGGCCGAGGCGAATGTACTCCTGCATCATCACATAACTCACCCGCTTCTCATCGTCAAAATCCAGGATCAGGCTTCCGTGATGTTGATCATCATCCGTAGCCCAGTACGTTTCCGGATCGTTATCGTTGACCATGGTGGCAGCATACCTTTCGTCGCCGCCGCGGAAATGTTCCGTCCACACGATGGCGTCGAGTGCAAGATCTTTTCTGAACACACTGTCTAGTATCGCGCGGAAGCCCTTAAGTGCGGCAATATCATTTTCGTGAAACTTCCCGCGACGGTCAGGCGGTACGTTGAGCAAAAGCGTGGAACCCCTTCCGACGGAAGTCAGGTAGATTTCAAATAACCGCTCAGGAGATTTCACCAGGGAATCCTCGCGCGCGTGGTAGAACCATCCAGGTCGGATCGACACATCCGTTTCGGCAGGTATCCAGTGTGTACCGTTTTTCGAACCCGTATTCAACAGTTCTTCAATACCCGCCTTACCGGCGAACAGGGTATCCGGCGTAATCGTATTCCAGTTTGTTACACCAGCAACACCACGTTCATTGCCAACCCAGCGCACGCCGGGACCGGCATCGCTAAAGAAGATCACATCGGGCTCCATTTCGCGAACGAGACTCAGCGTTTCCGGCCAGTCGTAATACGTCGATCCATCAATGCGTCGGTGTTCGCGGGCACCGCCGTAATAGCCGTCACCACCATTGGCGCCGTCGAACCACATTTCAAATACGGGTCCGTAATTTGTGAACAATTCCTCCAGCTGATTTCGATAGTATTCAATGTAGGCAGGCGTTCCGTAGTCGGCACGATTCCGGTCCCACGGCGACAAATAGATTCCAAACCTAAGCCCGTGCTCCCGGCAACTTTCCGATACCATCTTCACTACATCGCCTTCAAAAGGACTGCTCGCAACAGTGTGCCCGGTATAACGCGATGGCCACAGGCAAAAGCCGTCGTGGTGTTTGGTAGTCAGGATCACGCCTTTGAATCCGGCATCCTTCAACGTCGTAATCCATTGGTCGACGTCGATGTCTGAAGGATTAAATACCATCGGTGATTCATCACCATAACCCCACTCTTTATCGGTGAATGTATTCGTAGTGAAATGTATGAACGCATTCATCTCCATCGCATGCCACTGTAGCTGCGCTTCCGACGGCACGGGTTCAAGAGCCTCCGGAGGTGACGTTTCTTTATCACTGCAAGCCACCACAGCCGCAAAAAGAAAAACCACCACACCAGATAAACTTGAAACTCTCATGGTTGATAACACCAAATTTCTCACCGCCATACACCACCCGCCAATACGAAATAAAAATTAGAAATTATAAATCGGAAATCAGAAATTAGAAATCGGAAATCAGAAATCAGAAATTAAAAGGAATCCCGGTTAAACGTAAGCAACGGAAGCTGGTTATTGGCAGCAAGCTCCTGAGTCACACTCTTGCCGAAAAGCTTATCAAAGAAATCAAGCTTGTGTGTGAAAGTAACGAGAAGGTGAGCCTTTGCACGACGCACAAACGTCTCAAGGATACGCGTTACCTGTTCACCGCGAAGGACGTGAAAATAAATATCGTTGTAATCGATACGACGAATTTGTTCCTTGATTTGTTGCTTGTCCACTGCAGGATCATTGGTAACATGAACAACGTGAATACTGGCGCCGAAAAAGCGTGCAAACTGAACAAGTCTCGTCAGTTCGGCATTCAGATTCGTGAGATCCGTCGCGTAGAAGATTTTTTCAAGATCGAGCGAGGCTGCCTGCGGTACCCCGATCACGGGTACAGTAGTTTCATTGATCACCGACGTTGTGGTGCTTCCCATGAGCACTTTCCTCAATCCGGACTCACCGTGAAGCCCCATGACAACCAGTGCAATGTCGTTCTGCTTCACATAGTTTACGATAATCTTATGAGCCGGATGCCCAAGGCGGTAGTCGAATTCTATGGCAACATTTTCCGCGGAGCCATTGCGCGCTTCTTCAATGAGTTTTGCGGCATCCTCCTTTGAGTTCGCGATTACTTCCTCTTCCAGCCGGGCCCGCTTCAGCATCATTTCGCTGTTTGAAATATCGATCACATGCAGCACTACAACGCCCGCGTTCATTTTCGCTGCCACCATCATAGCATAGCGAAGGGACGTTACGGAATGGTCAGAAAAATCAATAGGAACAAGAATCTTTTTCATAGTTAGTTCGATCGGCTCTCTTCATCGTGTCTTTTAAAGATACAATGCTTTCAAATACGACCCGCGGCCAATAGCCGGGAGCGTTCTCAGAACAGGTGGCGGAATACTGACACGAGAAGTATCCCTTACGCCTGTCTGCCTCGACGACAAGGTACTGCGAAATAAATATCCCGGCAACGGTTTGTATCGCCGAACTCACAAAATTTCATTCGATTGCAGTAATTTCATTCAGAAAGCATTTGCGGTCAGTGCACTGATTGATTTTATTACATTCTCCGACCCGCCGCCATCCTTCTCCGTAATATTGCTAAAGAATCGCCCACCTGGATCGAAGTCGCGGGCGAAGAATAACATGTATTAACCGAAGAAATGATTATGACATCACGATATGACTATATGCGACAGGCTTCGCTGTTCACGATGAACGGTCTTCCTGACCCCTCATTCGAGAACGTGCCTGCCACAGCCGCAAACTCCGGGAAGCCGCCGTTTCTGGCGTGGATCCTTCACGTTTACCGAAGCTTCCGAAGAAAAGAAGCCATCCAAAGCAGATAGAACAAGTCAGGCACGTCGAAAGATGTGCCTGACGCTTTTAACGCCGGACATAAATTTTGCAAAGACGGGTAACAAACAGTTTTCATACTGTGATCCGCAAAAAAAACAAAATAACCGGAGCCCCTTAATTCAGAAGACAGCGGTGCTCCTCAAACAAAAGACATTATGCAACATCTTAATATATTCAAAGCAACGCTCAGGCTGATACGCGAAGGCCGTTTTGGAACAGCGTCTATGGCTGAAATCGCCTACCACGCGCACGTCACTGCCATCACGGCCGAGACATTGTTTGAGACACGCGACAAGCTTATCAGCGCCCTCAGTGAATACGTATACAACGAGCTCAATACAATCATCCGCGTTGCGCTAAACAGCAAGGCCCCGTTTGATGAGAAATTCTTCCGACTGTGGGACGCACTGTTCAGTTACTATGCCGACAACCCCGATGTGGCAGTGTTCATCGATCGGTGCACGGGCTCGCCCAGGTGTACCGAGACGTTACTCGCACACGAAAACGAAAACCGCGCGCACCTGGCAAGGTTCTTTGCCGAATCCGGTTTACCTCACGCCGCCGTTACACCCGCGATGATGGCAACGATTTTCCACCAGACCATCCGCGTTGCTGCACGAAACGGCAACAATGAAAACCGCGACATGTCCAGTGCGCTTGCGCAGATAATTTTCGAGGGGTTCAGAAGCGAAATCGAGCCGTCTCAAAAGTCACTGGAGGCAGCCTGACAGGAAAAGTTTTGCTATATTGGTATTCAACGATCTACGGCTAACCCGTTGAACGCCGCCAATATGAAAAGCCACGCCTTACTACTCCTGCTTCTTTCGCTGTTTTTGACGATGTGTGGATCGCGCTCTGATTCGCAGGACAACCGTATAAAAGTCGTTTTTGATACCGATGCAAACAACGAGCTCGACGATCAGCATGCACTCGCATACCTCCTTTTTAATGCCGATGTCTTTGACGTAAAAGGCGTCACCGTCAACGCTACCCATAGCGGCGGCAACATTGACAAGCAGTATGCCGAGGCTGAGCGAATCATGAAACTAACCGGTGCTGATGGCAAGATGCCGCTTCTCAAAGGCGCAGACGGCAGGTTCATCAACATTCAATCATCGGTTGGCGAAGGCTCGTACGACGGCAGCGACGCCGTCAACTTTATTATCGAACAGGCGAATGCCACCAAAGGCGAAAAGCTTGTGGTTCTCGCCGTCGGGAAACTGACTACGGTAGCACTCGCGCTTGTAAAAGATCCTTCTCTTGCCGAAAAGATCCGCCTCGTGTGGCTGGGCTCAAACTATCCGGAGCCCGGCGAATACAATCAGGATAAC
>JAEZDW010000324.1 GCA_023417955.1 Bacteroidota bacterium | reverse complement strand
CTGGATACCATAACGTTCCAAATTCTGAAGAAATGGCAGCAAACCAGCCAGGGGCTGGATCGAATCCGCGTATAACTCCCGGAAAAGCGCCTCCTTTTCGGCGGCATACCTTGCTACCTGTTCACCCGAGATCTGCCCAAACACCGCCGGAATCCAGTCTTTATTAGTACGGCCATAAATCCGTTCGCGAAGCTGGTCCTCACTCAGGTCAAAACCATGCTTCTGGCAAAATTGTCGTAATGAAATTTTGTGAAAAGGATTGCTGTCGATAATAACGCCGTCCATGTCAAAAAGGAAAGCCACTTCGCCTGCCATAGTTTCAATTTTTTTCGCCCGCAAAGATGAACACTTTAGCGGACTACGAGTCTCCTTGCTAAAGTTTTATTCCCGAAGGAAACCCGCAGCACATAGAACCCTGCAGCAAAATGTCGGACGTCGAGCTGGTGCGTGCCGGCAGGAAAATCTTTGACATTTGAAACAAGCTGGCCGGTAGCAGCAAATACCTCGATGCTGGCGGGCCGATCCAACTCAAGCGTCAGGCTTTGTGTACTTCTGTTTACAGGATTTGGGTAAATGTTTACAACGGGGGCATCTGCCCCGCTTCCTTCCGCTTTTAACAAACGCAGTCCGCCAGTAGTGGTACCCGTAATAATATCCGGACGCACTGAGCCAAAAAGCTTCCCGACTGCCGGCCACACCCGACCCCCGAGACCAGGTGCATACAACTCTCCGGTTCGTTCATTAACGACGATGTTTGCCAATGCATTCCCTGCCTTGCCATTGTTTCGATAATCGCTAATGATACGAAGAACCCCAGTGTGATCACTTAAGATAAGGTCTGTTTTTCCGTCACCGTTAAGGTCTGCCGTAAACACTACCGGGTTTATGCTTAAGGGGTTGGTGCCGATTCCAAGGAACTCAGATTCTGCGAGAACAAAAGTCATGTCGCCCGAATTGCGCCAGTATTCAAGCGCCCCCGTGTTACGACCTCTTAATATGTCGGGAAGGCCATCGCCGTTAACATCAGCCAGGTGCAGGTTTTCGGTAGAAAAGAAAGTAAACGATACTTCATGGACGGAAGCCTGACCAAAGTTGAGGCCCGTAGTAGATTCATTCAAAATATAGTATAGACGTGTCGTTGCTCCAAGAGTTGCCGTAAATACCAGGTCCGGTTTCTTATCAAGGTTTACATCAACAACCTGGATCCTGAGATTTGAATATCCTGACACAGAAAGATTCAGGTAATCAGAATCAGACAACGTGAATTCAGGGGTCGATGTCGTTCCTGTGTTCTCATAGACATAAATCCTTGCAGGGAATTGGTTCGTGCCTATCAGAATATCAAGATCACCATCGCCATCAAAGTCAACCAACGTCGGAGTTGCATTGTCCCCAACGTCGATCATTTCCCCCTGCAGAAAGTCTTTCCGTTCAAACTCAAAATCAGGCGCAGCATTCGTTCCCCTGTTCTTATAAAACCAGTTCGATTCGCGGAAGTCGATTCCGGCATCAGTCCGTGAAAACACATTTGGTGTAATGATCAGATCGCGAACACCATCACCGTCGAGGTCTTCATAATAAGGAGTCGGGAACATAGGAAACTGCGCGGGAGGTGATGGAAATGGCTCTGACGAAAGGAACGCGGGGTTTTCTGTAGTCCCTTCATTTGGTAAGAAGTTCAGAATATCACACTCAGCTTCACTCAATAGCATATCGAGATTTCCGTCGCCGTTAGCATCTATGGCAAGTAGCGATTTGCCACCCTGATGTTTGACACGGCCTCCGGACATTCCGCAGTTACCCATTTCAAACGCGAACACGCCGCAATCACATTCGGCAAATCCACCCCAGGCTTTCGTTATCAACTCAAACTCAAGCTTTCCGGGATCGCCGTGGCGTTCCACTGCATAGTTCCGGTGGTACTCCACACGGCCCGTTCCACTGAAGTCCATTGCGAAGATATCGAGATCACCATCACCATCGGCGTCTGTAATCGACGGCAGATCATCGAACTGAAGTTTCAGGTTAATCATTCCGGAAAGCCCCTTTGTCAGCAGGACTTCGCTTTGGACTGGTCCGGAACCAAACAGAACAGGCTCCCAGGCAAGACCGCCGTCCTGAGAAACATTCTTAAAAACGCGGATGCCAAAAAGGTTTCCGGTAAATAAATCTTTTCTGCCATCGCCATCGAAGTCGCGAAGCAATATCCAGTCGGCAATCTCATTGGGAAACATCAACTCGAATTCCGGTACATACTTGTACCCGCCATCCTTACGCAGAAATGTGAATATTTTGAGAGCCGTCCGATCATAAATGACGAGATCATCAACACCGTCAGAATCAATATCCATAGTGTTGTATTGCGCCGCGTTAAGACCACCTGCCCATGCTGAGCTGAGTTGTTTATCCCCGCGTATAACAGGCACCTGGTCGTCGAGCCGATATTGAAATTGTGCGTGTCCAATCAAAGCAGAAACAAGCAGACACGACGTCGTGAAGATTTTCATGAAAAACTTTCTATTGCAATAACGCACTTACCAAACTACTGTTATCTTTCATCCCAACATTATTCGTGTAACAATACAGGGATTCCGGTTATGAAGATAGAGGAACTCTATGAAATATTCGTTCAGGGGAACGGCGTTTCTACCGATACCCGTCAGATCAATGCTAATTCTATATTCTTCGCATTGAAGGGAGATCGGTTCAATGCCAATGCGTTTGCTGAGGAAGCAATAAATAAAGGCGCCCGTTTCGCCGTGGTAGATGAACCCGCTTACGCGAAAGACGAGCGGTTTATTCTCGTCCCCGATTCCCTGGCAGCTCTTCAGGACCTGGCGCGTTACCATCGTTCGCGGCTCAACATCCCGGTCGTTGGTCTGACTGGTTCAAATGGCAAAACAACAAGCAAGGTATTACTCTCGGCAGTTCTTGCGACAAAATACAAGACCTATGCTACTAAGGGCAACCTCAACAATCATATCGGAGTTCCGTTGACACTGCTTGCGATCGATGGAAGCTATGAAATTGCAGTAATTGAAATGGGTGCAAATCACCTGGGTGAAATCGCGTTGCTTTGTTCCATTGCGCAACCGACACATGGGTTTATTACAAATATCGGCAAAGCCCACATCGGAACATTTGGCGGCTTCGACAATATTGTTCGCGCGAAATCAGAGCTCTTTCAGTATCTTCTTGACACCGGGGGAACGCCTTTCATCAATTCGCTCAATCCTATTTTGCAAAACATGTCGAAGCGTTTTGCCAACCCATTGAGCTACCCGTCACCTGGCGATTACTATCATTGTGAGCTTGTCTCTGCCGACCCTTACGTGCGTTTCCGCGCGGAGAATAACGAAGAGGTGCAGACAAATCTGATAGGCAGTTATAATTTCGAGAACATCGCGGCCGCACTGTGTATTGGAAAACACTTCGATGTTGATCCCGGCAAAGCAAATCACGCCGTTGCCTCCTATCAACCTGGCAATATGCGTTCGCAGATCGTAAATAAGAATTCAAACACGATAATACTCGACGCATATAATGCGAATCCCAGCAGCATGAAAGTCGCGATTGAAAATCTGGCTTCCATGAACGCGCAAAGAAAGGTATTGATACTTGGCGATATGTACGAACTGGAGGAGGAAACAGAAAAGGAGCATCGCGACCTCGGTCAATTGATACAACAACTTGGATTTAATGAAGTGTACCTATGCGGAAAACACATGAAGGTAGCGCAGCTTGAAATCCCAAGCGCCAGACACTTTGAATCAAAGGAAGACCTTGCCAATATACTGGCGCAAAATCCATTCAGGAACGCTACCATTCTTATTAAGGCCTCACGGGGGATTGGTCTAGAGACCATCGTCGACTATATCTGACTTAAAATTTTCACCCATGAAAATATTCCTCACGCAATTCGTGATTCTGTGCTGCTTCGGTGCGACAGCACAGAATTGGTATACGGTTCCGGAAAAAACCGAAACGCGGTGGGTCAGTTTCGAAAATCCTGATGGACAAAAAGGCGGGGGTGGTAAAGAAAACAAGGGAGCAAAAGGTCATCCTGCCGACGAGATCGCACCGGGTGAATCGAAAGTACTGATGAACGTCAGCGGCGCTGGCATTATCCAACGCATGTGGCTCACTGTTGATGATCGTTCCCCTGCGATGCTGAGATCGCTCAAGTTTGAAATGTTTTGGGATGGGAATACAAAGCCCGCAGTCTCGGCACCGTTGGGTGATTTCTTTGGACTTGCACTGGGTCGAAGACTTGCCTTTGAAACCGCGTTGTTCTCTGACCCCGAGGGCAGATCATTCAATTTCACCATACCAATGCCCTATCGAAAAGGAGCAAGAGTAACGCTGACAAATGAAGGCTCGAAGCCCATCACAATTTTTTATGACATTGCATACAACGTAGTTGAGTCACTGCCTGCCGATGCGTTGTACTTCCATGCGTTCTGGCATCGCGTATCAGAAACTCAGCTCGGCAGGGATTTCGAGATGCTGCCGGCGATAAATGGGAAAGGTCGGTTTCTCGGGACGAACATGGGGATCATCACCAATCCGCTTTATGAAAAAAGCTGGTGGGGTGAAGGAGAAGTAAAGATTTACCTTGACGGCGACAACAAACTTCCGACGCTGAACGGCACAGGGACAAAAGACTACATCGGAACAGCCTGGGGCCAGGGCACATTTAATCATCAATATCAAGGTTGCCTTGTCGCTGATGAGGCAACACGTCAATGGGCGTTTTACAGATACCATATACCCGATGCGGTTTACTTTCACCGGGATTGCAAGGTTACCATTCAAATCATGGGTGGCGACACGCGCGATAAAGTTCGCGAATACGTGAGGAAGGGTGCCAAACTAACTCCGGTAACAGTTTCAGGGAAGTCGTTCGTACGCCTTTTCGAACTTGCGAAAACGCCGGACATAATGGATGCTGCTTTTCCCGATGGATGGACAAACTTTTACCGCCAGGATGACGTATGCTCTACCGCATACTTTTACCTTGACTCCCCAACGTCGAGCCTACCCGCGATCCAATCGCTAACGGATAGAGTGGTTGGGCTGCCTGAAAAATATTAGCTTATGGATTTTGCAAACGCATTCAAATTTCTTCAAAGGCTTTCCAGAAACAACAACCGCGATTGGTTTGAAAAAAACAAGGAGCAATGGCTTCAAATAAAAACCTCATTCGAAGAATTCATTAGTGAAGTCTATGACAGCGTTTGTGAAATCGATCCTGCGGTCAGCGGACAGAATCCAAAGAAGCTTGTCTTTAGAATCTATCGCGATGTGCGGTTTAGTAAGGATAAACGACCATACAAAACATTTCTTAGCGCAGGCATCTCGCCGCAGGGTAAGGGTGTAGGCGTTCCCGGGTATTACATTCAGTTCGAACCCGGAAACAGAAGTTTCATCTGCACGGGATTATATGCGCCCTCACCGGAGGCACTCGCAAAGGTTCGACAGGAAATCGACTACAATGGGGCGGAACTCAAAAAAATACTTTCCGACCGCAACTTCAGGAAATATTATGAGGGTTTTTGGGAAGGAGATCCGCTTAAAACCGCGCCGAAGGGATATCCTAAAGATCATGAATACATCGAATGGCTGAAGCTCAGACATTTCGTGGTCATGCATCCGTTATACGATGAAACTGTTTTCGCAAAGAACTTCAATAAGCAATTGCTCAAAGTCTTGGCTGCCGGTAAACCCTTCCGCGATTTTCTCACGCACGCATTGGAATAATGGTTACCAGTCGAAGTATTCGTCTTCCTGAACTTCCAATACCTTCCCTTTCTCCTTTTCGCGGTTTTTGAATCCGCTCTTGATTTCGCGTATCTCCTCTTTTAAATCTTTCGCGATTTTGTTTTTCACTGCTTCCGTATCAAAGCTGACTTTGTAATCGTCTGTCGTGCCTGAAATCTTGAGGAAGAGCATCGTCTTGCCGGTATTGTCGCTGCCAACTGCACTACCAGCCTGACTGTCTGTGAATTTCTTTCTGCCGCGCAACGGCGTAACCAGGCGATAATCTATTTGTTGATCGAAGGTATGGGTGCCGCTGATTTGTATATCCGTTACATTGCTGCCAACACGCATGTTGGGGATAAACACTGTCTTCTTTTCAATGCGGATATCGTTAGCGAGATCAGCGAACCGAAGTCGGCTCAGGCTTTCGTCGTCGAGAAACCTGTTTAGTTTTTTCATCGGCTCAAAATCATTTAACTCGCCATTCCTGATGACCGTGTTGATATTGGCGAGTATCGTTTCAGGGAACAGTTTCAGATTTTGATTGAGCGTAAGCTCGAGATTCACATCGGCGGTAACGTGTCCCTTCAAATGTTTATCGAGAATGAAATCCTGATTGAAATTTTCGAATACATAAAAAGCACTATCGAGATGGATATCCTTCAGGTGAGCGGTCACCATAACATCAATTGCTTTCGGATTATTCGAATCAACAATTCCGGACATCGTGAGCGCACCGCCCATCGTCTGCAGGGAAAGTTTTCTCGAGACGGCCACCTTATTTTTCACGAGCAGGTCTCCCGTGATATCCTGCCCGACAAAGCGCCGGTAAACAAGTTTCCTGATATCGCAATTAAAATTCAGAAAGACATTCCTGGAGATATCGAATTCATAATCAGGTGTACTGGCACTTTCTCCGTCGGCTGCATAGCCGATTCGCAGGAGTTGGTTCACATCCAGGTAGTCGCTTTTCAAATCAGATTCGATTCCTACCGGTTGATTGTCAAACAAGAGGTACGTGATAATGTTTTTAAAAAATCCGTTTAAGACGAAATCACTGTTGCCGAATTTCGCAGCAACGTTGCTTAGCGCGAGGTCGTTGTTACTGAATTGTAAGGTTCCACTGAGACCCGTTAAAGGAACACGGTCCTTTCCGTATCGGAGGTTTATGCCTTTGAGATCGATTGTTCCGCTGGTAGACACCTGCTGGGCTGTAGACTTCTGCTTGAGCAATTGAACACGCCCGCGGAATGAAACATCAGCGTGTAGCCGACCGGACACGTCGGTTGTATTGGGAAAAGGGAAGAAACCATGTACGGCTGCGGCGTCTACGTTTCCGGCAAACACACAATTTACGAGCGGATTGCTGAAGTCGGCGAGACTGAATTCGGCGCGGAAGGGTTCACCGTTTAAAGTACCTTTAATATTTCCCAATCGCAATTCTGCTTTTCTCTCGTCTGCGAGATTTGTACTTCTAAAAGACCCGTTGAGACTGGCGGATTCAATTCTCGAGCGATACTCAGGATGGAAAATCGTGGCGTCATTGAACCCGAAAGTTACATCCACAGCGGGCAGATTATCCTGGGAAATCGGTCCCGAAAGCGTGCCCTTGAAAAAAACTTCGCCCCGGCTCTTATACTTTTCCAACGGAGAGGCTACACCTGATGGCAGGAGAGACAAAAGGGTTTGAATGTCCGTGTCTTTGCCATCGACATGCAGGTCGATTATGCTTTCAGTTTTCCAACCGTAGTTTCCGGAGACGGAGAAAACAGATTGCTTGAGTTGCAGCAGCGAAGGATTGATTCTTAACCGCTTTTGATTGTCGTCGTAAACCAGGTCACTCTTAACCTGGAAAGACTTTTTCGGAGCGAACACTTTGCCCGCAACTTCAATCGCGTCTGAACCGACCTCCCCATCTGCTTTTATGAAGTAAAGGTCGTTTTCCGTCCTGATCGACGCATCCAGCGACGGACTGGCTAGTGTATAATGTTGTCTTGCCTGAAGGTTGTAAAAGCTGAATTTGGTGTTCCGGAGGCGCACGTCGTTAAGTTCCAGGGTGAGGGCGTTTGCCGGCTCATTTCCCTGTCCGGGTTTCAGGATGTCATAATTGGTTTGTCCGTTGCCGTCGATCTTGAGGTTTGTTTCACTATCGGAAATGGAGAGACCCCTGATTGTATAGATACCACGGTATACTTCAATAGGATTGAGTCGGAACGAAACAGTTTTTGCGGTGATCAGCGGGTATTCGCCGGGGTGGCTGTCCTCGACATAGAGGTCGGACATAATAATCGAAATGGAGGGGAAGCTCGACAATATGCTAACGTCGATTTCGCCGACCTTTACAGGGGTATTGATGTACTTATTGGCCTCGGCAATAAATTGCCGAATAATCCGGTCTTTGAACAAAAAGACGGAGAGAACCAGCGAAATGAATACAACGCCAGTGAAAATTGCCAGGTAAAAAAGTATTTTCTTGTAATTCAAGGCGAAAAAATGGTCATACAAAAATAGGACGAATCCGTCTGATTGTCAGAACGAAGAGACCGGAAACTTAATATCCGGGTCGTCGATGTTTTCGACGGCAGCCTGAGAATTTGATTCAAATTGCCGGCCAGATTAATGAGGATTTAAAGCGCTACCAGTTGAACTTTTTTTTGCACAAACAAAAATCTCTTCTACCTTTGCAATCCCATTTGAGGAGGCCTTTTCGGCGCCAATTTTGGGCGAATTGGACGAATTCGGCAGGATTTTCAGAGTTTAGAAATAATGGAAGTCTAGCTCAGCTGGTTCAGAGTATTCCGCTTTAAGGCGGAAGGGTCGGGACGGTTCGAGATCCAGGAATAGGTATTGGGAGTTTAGCTCAGCTGGTTCAGAGCATCTGCCTTACAAGCAGAGGGTCGGGGGTTCGAATCCCTCAACTCCCACATCATCAAAGGCCCGTAAGGGCCTTTACCGTTTTATGCCAGCTACATTTTACATCCTCTACTCCGATTCTATTGACTCCTATTACATTGGTCATTGCACTGAACCAATGGAAGAGCGCCTC